>NZ_JABAEE010000031.1:0-74044 GCF_023701885.1 Pseudomonas sp. CG7
GACATGGGGGTGTTGCTGGCCTTTATGTTCCTGGTGAACATGCTTGGGGCCTTGATTCTGCTGCCGGCCTTGGCTTGGTTGCTGTTGCCGCAGAGGGTGTTTGTAAAAACGCCTGTGCTTAGTCGGCGGGAGCGGTGGGTGAGAGGCTGACGTTTTTTTTGGAAGGGCGGGAGCGGGCTTGCTCGCGAAGAGGCCAGCACAGCCGACATCTTCATTGACTGAGCCACCGCTATCGCGAGCAAGCTCGCTCCCACACTGGAATTTCAGCAGGCACAAAAATTCAGGTGCACCGAGCCCCCTGTGTGCGAGCCTGCTCGCGAAGAGGCCGGCACAGCCAACATCTTCATTGACCGAGCCACCGCCATCGCGAGCAAGCTTTGCTTCCACAGATCTGATATCTGATGGGGGACGACCCGCCGTCACGGCGAAACCATAAGCGGCCGTTACCGCAGCAACGGATATTCACACCAAGTCAAACACCCGATTTCGCCGCACCCAACCCCGGCCCAGCCGAATAACGAACCACACTAAGAACAGCCAACGTCGCAACCACCAACCCAGGCGAAGTCGCCAGCAATACAGCCGTGGTCCCGCCCCCGGCCGCCAGGATCTGCCCAGCGGCGAGAGGCCCGGCAACCGACCCCAGGCGCCCGATGGCCACCGCGGCACCCACCCCCGTCGCACGCACCGCCGTAGGATAGGAGGGCGGTGCCAACGCATAGAGAACCAACTGCGCAGCCATGACAAACAACCCGGCGGCAAACCCGGCGATGGCCATTGGCACGATACCAACGGACAACCCGACCCCGGCCAGGGCGCTCAGCAGACCAGCATAGACAAACAGTACCACCTTGACCCCATTGCAACGGTCCAGCAACAGGCCGCCCAGCAACGAGCCAAGGGCTCCGCCAATGTTGAAGAGCATCTGCACCAGGCCGGCCTGGGGTTTGCTGAAGCCCTGTTCCAGCAACAACGAAGGCAGCCAGTTGAGCAACATGTACATCACCGTCAGGGTGAAGAAGTAGCTCAGCCACAGCGCCAAGGTAGTACGACCGCGACCTTCACCGAACAGCGCCTGGGCGGTGGAATCGCGCGAGGAGCCGCTGTCACCCTGTGCCTGGCGAAAGGCGCTGGATTCGGGAAGCCACAGGAGCATCAACGGGACCACCAGCAAGGGTGCCAACCCACCGATAAAAAACGTCATCTGCCAGTGTTCGCCAAACAGCATGGCGACCACGGCGGCCAACGCACCACCCAACGGCACCCCCGCGTACATCACGCTGATGGCCGTGCCCCGGCGCTGCTCGCCCACGGCTTCGGCACACAGGGCAATGAGGTTGGGCAGGGCGGCCCCAAGACCCAGGCCGGTCATGAAGCGCACCAGCAACAGGCTGGAAAAATGTTCGACATAAGCGGTGCTGAGGGAAAACACGCCGAACAGCAAGACTGCGGCGATGAGGATTTTCTTGCGACCGATGCGATCAGCGATCCAGCCACCGAAGAAGGCTCCCGGCAGCAGCCCAATGATGCCGGCGCTGAACACCCAGCCCATCATCTTCGGGTCGAGGGCAAACGTCTGTCGCAACCCTGCGGCGGCGGTGCCGGCTGACTGCAGGTCGAAACCCTCGATCAACGCAACGATGAAACACAAGGCGATGGTCAGCGTCGCACGACGCGCCGGACGGTCCATGGCAAATCCTCTTATTGTTTTTGTGAGGGAACACCGGCTCAAGGAAAACCGGTGGGTGCATTTAAGATTAACAAAGCTAACTAAAAAATGAAGGGTTCGGACAGGACGTCAACAATCGGCCAGTTCATGATGAAAATCAGAGGGTTGGCAAGAATCTCCGAATGAATTAGTAAATTGGTTAATTACATTAATGTTCGATTATCGGACATTCTGGATTGACGAAGCGCCCGTACCGTTTCCATTCTTTGCTCGCACGGCCCCCCTCGCCAAGGTTGGGCCGATCAAAACAACAACAAAAAATGGACACCAAACATGCCAAACCTTGCCCGGGATGCGCTGAAGGCGCGCCCTGTTTCATCGCTTGTCCCTCTGCTGGCCTGTCTCGGATTGAGCCTGGGTTCTCCGGTTTCGTGGGCGGAAGGTTTCATCGACGACAGCCACGGCACCCTGACCTTGCGCAACTACTACATGGCCCGCGACTACAAGGACGACGGCGCCTAGACCGCTGCCAGGGAATGGGCCCAAGGCGTGTTCATGAACGTCGAGTCGGGGTTTACCCCAGGCACGGTCGGGTTCGGCCTCGACGTGAGGGGATTGCTGGGCATCAAGCTCGACTCGTCGCCGGACCGCAGCGGTACTGAACTGCTGCCTGTGTCGAGCAGCGACAAGCGCGCGGCGGATGAGTATTCGCGCCTGGGCGTGACCGGCAAGCTGCGTTTCGCGCAAACCACAGGGAAGACCGGCGACGTGTCGATTTTCCTGCCGTTTGCCTTCGCCAGCCCGTCGCGGCTGTTGCCTCAGACCTTTCGCGGTACGACCCTCAGCTCCAAGGATTTCGACGGTTTGGTGTTGAACACGGGTTACATCGACCGCATCGCCCGGCGCGATTCCACCGATTACCAGCCCATGAGCATCGCCTCGCCCAATCGTCGTTTCAACGGTGCGGCGCCTTCATCCCATATGGCCTATGTGGGCGGCGACTACCAGGTCAACAAAGACCTCAGCCTGCGGGCCTAC
Organism: Pseudomonas sp. CG7; assembly: GCF_023701885.1. Taxonomy (NCBI): domain Bacteria; kingdom Pseudomonadati; phylum Pseudomonadota; class Gammaproteobacteria; order Pseudomonadales; family Pseudomonadaceae; genus Pseudomonas; species Pseudomonas sp. CG7. The sequence continues at coordinate 2,708 of NZ_JABAEE010000031.1, forward strand.
CACGCCGAAGTCGCGGATCTGTACCAACAGAATACCCTGGCATTGCTGCACAACCTGCCATTGGGCGACGGTGTGCTAACCACCGACCTGCGCAGCTTTTTCAGTGATGAAGACGGCGCGGCCAAGGCGGGCAAGGTGGATAACCGCAACGTTTCGGCGCTGGTCGGTTATCGCCTGGGGGGGCATCGCGTCAGCCTGGGCTACATGCACGCCAGTGGCGATACGGCCACGCCGTATGTGTCCGGCACCGAGCTGATGGGCTTGAGCGAAATGACCATGAGCTCGGATTTCCTCAATGCCAAGGAACGCACCTGGCAGGCCATTCATGACTACGATTTCGCTGCCGTGGGCGTGCCGGGCCTGAGGAGCCGATTGCGTTATGTGCGTGGTGACCACATCGAGCTGGCGGCCCTCAATGCCGAGGATCGCAAGGAGCGCGAGTTCCAGATGGAGCTGGGGTATGTGGTCCAGAGCGGCCCACTGAAAAACGTCGGGCTGCTGGCGCGAAAATCGATCTACCGCAACGACTTCCCGGGTACGGCGGCGTTTCGCGATGAAAACCAGACCCGGTTCCTGGTGACGTACAGCGTGCCGATCTGGTGATGCATTGGGGTGCGACGCAGTGCTCTCGTGGCGAGGGAGCTTGCTCCCGCTGGGCTCTGTAGGAGCTGGCGAAGCCTGCGATCTTTTGATCTTTCGCTTGAGATTCAAGTGACAGGGGAAAGATCGCAGCCTCGTTGCACTCGACAGCTCCTACACAGCTCCTGCGGACGCGACCCTGCGCGAGCTTGCTCCCTTCGCCACAGGGGGAGCGGTGTTCCTTATTGATAAACCTTCTTCAACAACCGCAGCAACTCCTCACGCTCAGCCGCTGAGAGGGTCGTGGTGGAATCAAGGTCGCGCTGGGCAGCGATGTGCTTGAGTTCCTTGAGCAGGGTTTCGCCGGTCTTGCTCAGGAAAATCCCATACGAGCGCTTGTCCGGTTTGCAGCGTTCACGCACGGCCAGGGCGCGGCTTTCCAGTTTGTTCAGCAGCGGCACCACCTGGGGTGGTTCGATCGCCAGGGCCTTGGCCAGGTCGGCCTGCATCAGGCCGGGATTCTGGTCGATGATCGCCAGGGCCGAGAACTGGGCGGGGCGCAGGTCGTGGACGGCGAGCCGGCCGATCAGGTTCTGGAACAGTTTCATCTGGGCGCGACGCAGGGCATAGCCGATCAGGTCGTCCAGCGCGGAGTCCAGCGGTGCCTGCGCGTCGGTACCGGCGACCAGGGGCTCGGCGGGTTCGGCAAGCTTGGAAGACTTGGCCATCGAAGTGAGCTTCCTCAAAGTAAGTGATTAATAAGGCTATCCAGTTTGCCGAGGTTGCGGCGCGCTGGCTATGGGCTTGGGTACATTCAGTTTTTTAAATCTTCAACCCAGCCTCTGAAAAATACAGGTAAATCGATTAATAGTTAATTGACATAACTAATTTTCCGGTTTAGTTTTTGATCATCTTCAGCCAAGAACAAGAGAGCCCGCATCATGAGCAATTACGAAGGTCGCTGGAAAACGGTCAAGGTCGATATCGAAGAGGGCATCGCTTGGGTCACCCTCAACCGCCCGGAAAAACGCAACGCCATGAGCCCGACCCTCAATCGCGAGATGATCGACGTGCTCGAGACCCTGGAGCAGGATCCAGCCGCCGGCGTATTGGTGCTGACTGGCGCCGGTGATGCGTGGACTGCCGGCATGGACCTCAAGGAATACTTCCGCGAAGTGGATGCCGGGCCGGAAATCCTCCAGGAAAAGATCCGTCGCGAAGCGTCGCAGTGGCAGTGGAAACTGTTGCGCATGTACGCCAAGCCGACCATCGCCATGGTCAATGGCTGGTGCTTCGGTGGTGGTTTCAGCCCGTTGGTGGCGTGCGACCTGGCGATCTGCGCCGACGAAGCGACCTTCGGTCTCTCGGAAATCAACTGGGGCATCCCGCCGGGCAACCTGGTCAGCAAGGCCATGGCCGATACCGTGGGCCATCGCCAATCGCTCTACTACATCATGACCGGCAAGACCTTCGGCGGGCAGAAAGCCGCCGAGATGGGCTTGGTCAATGAAAGCGTGCCCCTGGCGCAGCTGCGCGAAGTCACCGTGGAGCTGGCGCGCAACCTGCTGGAGAAAAACCCGGTGGTGCTGCGGGCCGCCAAACATGGCTTCAAGCGCTGCCGCGAACTGACCTGGGAGCAGAACGAGGATTACCTGTACGCCAAGCTCGACCAGTCGCGCCTGCTCGACACCGAGGGTGGCCGCGAGCAGGGCATGAAACAGTTCCTGGACGACAAGAGCATCAAGCCGGGCCTGCAAACCTATAAGCGCTGAATCGACCGGCGAACGGTGGGCCGCATCCCGCTGTTCGCTGCGTCGCCCTGACGCTACTGTTACATCGCTGCAATGTGTTCCCGATAAAGACAATTAAAGAGGAATCACCATGCTGGACGTGCCCCTGTTGATTGGCGGCCAGGCGTGCCCGGCCCGCGATGGCCGGACCTTTGAACGCTGCAACCCGGTGACGGGTGAGGTGGTGTCTCGCGTGGCTGCCGCCACCCTGGAAGACGCCGATGCCGCCGTGGCCGCCGCCCAAGCGGCGTTTCCCGCCTGGGCCGCGCTGGCGCCCAACGAGCGCCGTACACGTCTGTTGCGTGCGGCCGAGCAATTGCAGGCCCGCAGTGGCGAGTTTATCGCCGCCGCCGGCGAGACCGGCGCCATGGCCAACTGGTACGGCTTCAATGTGCACCTGGCGGCGAACATGCTGCGCGAAGCCGCGTCCATGACGACCCAGATCAACGGCGAAATCATTCCTTCGGACGTGCCCGGCAGTTTCGCCATGGCCCTGCGTCAGCCTTGTGGCGTGGTGCTGGGCATCGCCCCCTGGAACGCCCCGGTGATTCTTGCGACCCGCGCCATCGCCATGCCCCTGGCCTGCGGTAACACCGTGGTACTCAAGGCTTCCGAGATCAGCCCGGCGGTGCACCGCTTGATTGGCCAGGTGCTCCAAGACGCCGGGCTGGGCGACGGCGTGGTCAACGTGATCTGCAATGCACCGGCGGATGCGCCAGCCATTGTCGAACGGTTGATCGCCAACCCGGCGGTGCGCCGAGTGAACTTCACCGGCTCGACCCACGTCGGGCGCATCGTCGGCGAACTGTCGGCGCGCCATCTCAAGCCGGCGTTGCTGGAGCTCGGCGGCAAGGCGCCGCTGTTGGTGCTGGACGACGCTGACCTGGATGCAGCGGTGCAAGCGGCCGCCTTCGGGGCCTACTTCAACCAGGGCCAGATCTGCATGTCCACCGAGCGATTGATCGTCGATGCCCGCGTGGCGGATGCGTTCGTCGCCAAGTTGACCGCCAAGATCGCCACCTTGCGTGCCGGCGATCCGGCGGCTGGCGATTCGGTGCTGGGCTCGTTGGTCGATGCCAGTGCCGGCCAGCGCATCAAGGGGCTGATCGACGATGCCTTGGCCAAAGGCGCGACGCTGGTCAGCGGTGGCCAGTTGGAAGGCAGCATCCTGCAGCCGACCTTGCTCGACGGCGTCACCGCACACATGCGCCTGTACCGTGAAGAGTCCTTCGGGCCGGTGGCGGTGCTGCTGCGCGGCGACGGCGATGAAGAACTGCTGCGCCTGGCCAACGATTCCGAGTTCGGCCTGTCGGCCGCCATCTTCAGTCGCGACACCAGCCGTGCACTGGCCTTGGCCCAGCGGGTCGAGTCGGGCATTTGCCACATTAACGGCCCGACCGTGCACGACGAGGCGCAAATGCCTTTTGGTGGGGTCAAGTCCAGCGGTTACGGCAGCTTTGGCGGCAAGGCATCCATCGAGCATTTCACCCAATTGCGTTGGGTGACCTTGCAGAACGGTCCGCGGCATTACCCGATCTGAAACCCGTCGCATCGCGGGCGGCCCGGCCATGAAGGCCGCCGCCCGGATGCAGGCCAGAATAATAATGACAAGGCCGCAGCCCTGTGCTGCCACGCTCCGCTCGCATCGCGACCCGAGTGTGCCTTGGTGGAGGAAATGTACGTGAGTTCCGAGTCCAGATCGTCCTCCCGACCCGAGGCCGGGCGTTATCGCCAGGTGTCGATTGGTCACCCTGCCGTCGAAGTCCGGGAAGAGCGTGGCATTTTGCACATGCGTTCCCTGGAGCCCCTGGCCCCCTTGCCGGCGCGTTTGCTCGAGCGCCTGGTGCACTGGGCCGAAGTGCGCCCACAGCAGACATTTATCGCGGCCCGTGAAGCGGGTGGCGACTGGCGTCGAGTCAGCTATGTGCAAATGCTCGACAGCGTCCGGGCCATCGCCCAAAGCCTGCTGAGTTACGGATTGTCGGCGGAAAAACCCCTGGCGTTGCTCTCCGGCAACGACATCGAGCACCTGCAAATGGCCCTCGGCGCGATGTACGCCGGCATTCCCTATTGCCCGGTTTCACCGGCCTATTCATTGCTGTCCCAGGATTTCGCCAAGCTGCGCCACGTCTGCGATCTGTTGCAGCCGGGTCTGGTGTTTGTCAGCGAAGCCGCACCGTTCGAACGGGCGATCAATGCCGTATTGCCGGCGGACGTCCCCTTGATCACCGTGCGTGGCGAGATGGCGGGCCGGCCTGGGACCCGTTTTGCCAGCCTGCTGGCCCAACCCGGTGGTATCGAAGCCGAGCAGGCGTTCGCCGCCACCGGGCCGGACAGCATTGCCAAGTTCCTGTTTACCTCGGGCTCCACCAAGCTGCCCAAGGCGGTGATCACCACCCAACGCATGCTGTGCGCCAATCAGCAGATGCTGCTGCAGACCTTTCCAGTGTTCGGCGAGACGCCGCCGGTGCTGGTGGACTGGCTGCCGTGGAACCACACATTCGGTGGCAGCCACAACCTCGGCATCGTGCTGTACAACGGCGGCACGTTCTACCTGGACGACGGTAAACCCACCGCCCAGGGCTTTGCCGAGACCCTGCGCAACCTCAAGGAAATTTCGCCGACGGCCTACCTGACCGTGCCCAAGGGTTGGGAGGAATTGGTCAGCGCCCTGGAGCAGGACGGTGAATTGCGAGAGCGTTTCTTCAAGCGCATCAGCCTGTTCTTCTTTGCCGCGGCGGGCCTGTCGCAAACGACCTGGGACCGGCTCGACAAGGTCGCCGAGCAGCATTGCGGCGAACGTATCCGCATGATGGCCGGCCTGGGCATGACCGAGGCGTCGCCGTCCTGCACCTTCACCACCGGGCCCTTGTCCATGGCCGGCTACATTGGCCTGCCGGCGCCTGGTTGCGAAGTCCGGCTGGTGCCGGTGGACGGCAAGTTCGAAGGGCGCTTTCGCGGGCCGCATATCATGCCTGGCTACTGGCGCTCGCCGCAGCAGACTGCTGACGTGTTCGACGATGACGGTTTTTATTGTTCCGGGGATGCGATCAAGCTGGCCGATGCCAGCAATCCGCAACTGGGGCTGATGTTCGATGGACGGATCGCTGAGGATTTCAAATTGTCCTCCGGGGTATTCGTCAGCGTCGGCCCGTTGCGCAACCGAGCGGTGTTGGAAGGCACACCCTATGTCCAGGACCTGGTGATCACCGCACCGGATCGCGAGTGCCTGGGCGCACTGGTGTTTCCACGCCTTGCGGAATGCCGACGCCTGTCAGGCCTGGGGGCGGCGGCTAGCGATGCCCAGGTCCTTGCCAGCCCGCCGGTACGCCGATGGTTCGCCGAGTGGCTGGAACGCCTGAACCGCGAGGCCAGTGGCAACGCCAGTCGAGTGGAGTGGATTGCGTTGCTCGATGAGCCGGCCTCCATCGACCGCGGTGAAATCACCGACAAGGGCTCGATCAACCAGCGGGCGGTGTTGCAGTGGCGGGCGGGGAAGGTGGAGGCGTTGTATCGCGGGGAGGCTGCGTCGATCCTGCGGGCGGGGCCTGTGGCTTAAAGCAAGATCTGCATACCCACCACACATCCCTGTGGGAGCGAGCTTGCTCGCGATAGCGGCGGCCCAGCAGCACTGATGTTGCCAGGCACACCGCCATCGCGAGCAAGCTCGCTCCCACAGTTGTTAACCCCTTACAACTCCTGCAGCGGATGTTGTTTAACGCCGCCCCAACAGCAAGCCCACCACCAGCCCGAACCCAGCGGAAATCGCTACGGTCTGCCAGGGGTGGCCGCCGATATAGACCTCAGTGGCATCGACGATGGGACGGGTGCGCTCCCGGGCGCTGGCGACCGAATCGAGGGCCTGTTGCAGTTTCTGGGAGATCTGTCCGCGCAGGTCTTCGGCTTCTTCGCCCACCAGCGAGGCACTGCTTTTGAGCAACTTCTCCGATTCTTCAATCAATGCCTTCAGTTCGCTGAAGGCCTGATCCTTGATTTGCTCTCCGTTCGTTTGCACGGTGCCTTTACGGGCCATGGAAATGCTCCTTGTGGATGATGGCATTGAACAATGGAGTGTTGCGCGTGTACAAAAGTTGCAGCGCGCGGCCCTGGCAGGGCATTCCATCGCAAATCGTGGTTAAGACGTTTCCCTGCAAGGTGTAAGATGGCGCCTATTTACGCAACAGGTAATTCCCATGAGCTTCAATCTGGCTGACAAGCCCCTGGCCGAGCGCGCCGCGCTGGAAGACGAAAACTCCCGACTCTTTGAACTGTGGCAAAACAATTTGGGCAAGGCCAAGGGCGATGCCGCCCGCCTGTTCGGCGAGCGCTCCAAGCGCAAGGGCAAGTGGGCCGAGTGGGTGCGTGCCGAACTGGACGGCATGTCGCCGCCGGAATACGCCAACATGGTGCGCAGTGAAGTCAATCGCCTGATGGCCGCCAACAAGTAAGCCTCAGGCGAACGTCGCGGTAATGGCCTCGCGCACCTTGATCACCGCCGGGTCCATTTGCGTGTGGGTTCGCCAGCCCAGTTCGATGGGGTAGCGGGGCAAGGCCAGGGGGCAGGGCAGCAAGGCCAGGCCGCTGAGGTCGGCGATGGCTCGGGCGGCGTGGGTCGGAATCGTCGCCACGGCCTGGCTGCCCTTGAGCAGGAACGGCAACCCGGCAAAATGCGTGGTCGAGGCACAGACGCGCCGACTCAGGCCAAGCCCGGCCAGCCCTTCGTCGGTGATGCCGATGAAGCCCCCCGAAGACACCAGCAGATGCTCACGGGCCACGAACGCCTCCAGGCTGAGGGTTTGTTGGCCTTGGGCCAGGCTCGCCGCGTCCAGGAGGCAGGCGTAGTCGCCTTCGCCCAACACCTGGCGGCTGAGCAACCGTTGGGCGAAACCGCCCGCCGTGATCGCCAGGTCAAAGTCGCGCTCCATCAAGGCCCGGCCGACGATCTGGCTGTGGGTCTGGCGGAAAATCAAGCGCAGGCCCGGCGCGCGGCGGGCCACTTCCTCGATCAGGCGGCGTCCATGGGCAATTTCGAAATCGTCCGACAGGCCGACGATGACCGACCGACCGTCATAATGACTCGCGTCTGGGGCGATCATCGCCAGGCTCTGGCGACATTTGTCCAGGGCTTCGCTGATCACCGGTTTCAGATGATTGGCCCGCAACGTCGGCGCCAACCCCCGTCCCGAACGCACGAACAAATGATCGCCATACACATCGCGAAGCCTGCGCAATGCGGCGCTGATGGCCGATTGCGTCACACCCAGGCGCACGGCGGCGCGGCTGGCGCTGGATTCGTCATGCAGAGCTTCGAAGGTCTTGAGCAGGTTGAGGTCGATGTCGGCGATATTCATGAGGCTCATATCATTTAGCAGCATTCGGGGCTTTATTCATGATCGGTCGCTGCTTGAGAATCAGCAACACCTGATGATCAAGGAGTTGAAAAACCATGCCCAAATCCATTGTGGCTGCCCTGCAGATCGGTTCGTTGCCGGGTGGCAAGGGCGAGACCCTGGCGCAGATCCTTTCCTATGAAGACGCCATTCGCCAAGCCGGTGCACGCCTGGTGGTCATGCCTGAAGCGCTGTTGGGTGGCTATCCCAAGGGCGAGGGGTTCGGGACGCAACTGGGTTACCGATTGCCGGAGGGGCGCGAGGCGTTTGCCCGCTACTTTGCCAACGCCATTGACGTGCCCGGCGTGGAAACCGAAGCGCTGGCCGGGCTGTCGGCGCGCACCGGGGCGAGCCTGGTGCTGGGCGTCATCGAGCGTGTCGGTAGCACCCTGTACTGCACCGCGCTGTATTTCGAACCCGATGCAGGCCTTGTGGCCCGGCACCGCAAGTTGATGCCCACCGGCACCGAGCGACTGATCTGGGGCAAGGGCGATGGTTCGACCTTGCCGGTAATCGACAGCCAGGTCGGCCGGGTTGGCGCGGCGGTGTGCTGGGAGAACATGATGCCGCTGCTGCGCACCGCGATGTACGCCAAGGGCGTGGAAGTCTGGTGCGCACCGACCGTTGATGAGCGGGAGATGTGGCAGGTGACCATGCGCCATATCGCCCACGAAGGGCGCTGTTTTGTGGTCAGCGCCTGTCAGGTCCAGGCGTCGCCGCAGTTCCTGGGCATTGACGTCGCGCACTGGCCGGCCGAGCGGCCGCTGATCGCCGGTGGCAGTGTGATAGTCGGGCCCATGGGGGATGTACTCGCCGGACCGCTGAAAGACACCGCAGGGTTATTGACCGCCGAAATCGACACCGATGATCTGGTGCGGGCGCGCTATGACTATGATGTGGTCGGGCACTACGCCAGGCCGGACGTGTTCGAACTGGTGGTGGACGAACGCGCCAAGCCCGGCGTGCGCTTCACGGCGTGATTCACCACGTCGCCGCGGAGCCTGGCAGCTCGAGGGTCCCGCGGTCGACGAAGCGCATCGTGCCGAACACGCCGCCGGCGAGCTTGCCCTTGAGTACATAGGGCAGGTTGTCCAGGCTTTGGGTCTGGCTCAGGCCCAAGGTCTGGCGCAGCACGGAAAACGCCGAAATGCTCACCGGCACACTCAGGATCGCTTCGGAAAAGCGCGGGATCGAACCGGCCTGGTCACTGACCCCGGTCGCCAGCGTACGACCATTGACCTCCAGGTCCAGGGCCATGCCGTTGTAGTCAATGGCGGTTTCGTTGGGGTTCTGCACACGCAGCTTCACCGCGAAACGCACCTCCAAGCCCTGGTTGGGCAATGGCTCGATGCCCACCACGTTGATGTTCAGCGGGTCACGGTGCGGGAAGAGGGCGCAGGCGCTCAGGCTGAGCATGATCAGGAAAACGGAAAGGCCGAGGATTCTGCGCATGGATAGACTCTCAATGAATGAAAAAACTCGGAAGCGATTGAGCACGATACCCTGGCGAGAGCGCTTTTGTGGCGAGGGAGCTTGCTCCCGCTCGGTTGCGCAGCAACCGCAACAGCTTGGGCCGCTGCGCAGCCCAGCGGGAGCAAGCTCCCTCGCCACAAAAGCTCACACACCACAAAGACTCATTCCACAGATTCATACCACACTGACTCATCCGTCAAAGGGCTCCTGACAGTTTCTGACACCAGCCTCTGCTAATCTGCGTCATCTTTTCTTTGCGGACAGTCCATCGTGTCGCGTACCACTCGGCTGCTCACTTTGTTGCAAGTCCTGCGAGGCAAGCGTTGCCCAGTCACCGCCGCGACATTGGCGGGTGAACTGAACGTCTCCGAGCGCACCTTGTACCGCGACATTGCCGAACTCACGGCCCTTGGCGCGCCGATCCAGGGCGAAGCGGGCATTGGTTATGTATTGCGCAGCGGCCTGTTCCTGCCGCCACTGATGTTCACCGCCGATGAAATCGAGGCCATTGTGCTGGGCTTGCGCTACGTGGATCAGCGCGCCGACGAGGTGCTGGGCAAGGCGGCCGCCGATGCCCTGGCGAAGGTCGCCGCGGTGCTGGCCCCGGATGTGCGGGACGCGTTGCGCAACCCCACGGTGCTGCCTGGCCCGCCGGGTTATGGCTATCCGCAGAATACTGTGGAACTGAATGTCTACCGCCAGGCCATTCGCGCCCAGGCCAAGCTGCACATCGACTACGCCGACGTGAACAAGACCCCGAGCCAACGGCTGATCTGGCCGCTGGCCCTGGGCTTTTTCAATGAGGCGCGGGTGGTGGTGGCCTGGTGCGAATTGCGCGGCGCCTATCGGACTTTTCGCACCGATCGGATTGCCTCGGCCACCGAGCAGGGCGAGCGCTATCCAGGCCGGCGCAGCGATTTGCTGCGGGACTGGTTTGCGCTGATGAAGCTGGACGAAACCGGGCGTTTCACTCCTGACAAAAACTGACACAGCGCTGTTCTAGCATGGTGCCAGATCGATAAACCAAGGAGCCATGCCATGTCCAACCCCGTCTCTTCCCTGGCCCCGGCCATCGCCGGCTACATCGCGGCTGCCAATGCCCGTGACAGTTCGGCGGTGACGCGTTTCTTCGCCGACGACGCCAATGTATTCGATGAAGGCCAGCACCGTGTCGGCACCCAGGCCATCGCCCAATGGATGGAAGACACCGCCCAGCGCTTCCAGCCGCGAGTCGAGGTTCTCAATGTGCAGCAACGCACAGGCAAGGTGCTGGTGCACAACCTGATCTCCGGCACATTCCCCGGCAGCCCATTGGAGCTGCGCTATACCTTCCGGCTCGATGAGCAGGGCAAGATCAGTCGGTTGGATATTTCAATCTAGCACTCTGCCCCAACGCTGTTACACCAGGAGTTGAACGCTGTTGTGCCAGGAGTTGAACGCCTTTGTGGCGAGGGAGCTTGCTCCCGCTGGGCTGCGCAGCGGCCCCAAGTTTTTGCGGTTGCTGCGCAACCGAGCGGGAGCAAGCTCCCTCGCCACAGGGCTCGGCGTTGAGTCCACAAGCAGGTGAATGACTCATCACCCCATGCTGCCAAGGCATACTCCCCACCTTCGTTTTCCGGACCCGGGCCGTATGACTTTCGACTCCCCCCTGAGTGCTTGGCAGCACGCCATCGAACACCGCGGTTTCGTCCAGGATGAGGCCCAGGAATTGGCCATCATGGCCCTGGAGCAATGCCACCAGGCGTTGCACGAAGGGCGCATGTCGATCAAGGGCGTTTATCTCTGGGGGCCGGTGGGGCGTGGCAAGACCTGGCTGATGGACCGCTTTTATGAAAGCCTCAAGGTGCCGGCACGCCGTCAGCACTTCCATCATTTCATGGCGTGGGTGCACCAGCGTTCGTTCCAGCTCACCGGCACGCCGGACCCTTTGCAGGCCCTGGCCAAGGAGTTGAGCGCGGAAGTACGGGTGCTGTGTTTCGACGAGCTGTTCGTCAACGACATTGGTGACGCGATCATCCTCGGGCGTTTGTTCCAGGTGATGTTCGAGCTGGGCATGGTGATGGTGAGTACCTCCAACCTGCCGCCGGAAGAGCTTTATGCCAACGGCCACAACCGCGAGCGCTTCCTGCCGACCATCACCGCGATCAAGCAGCACATGCAGATCGTGCCGGTGAACGGCTGGCAAGACCATCGCCAACACCCAGGCCAATTGCAGCAGCGTTACTGGTTGCGCGATCCAGGGCAACCCGACCCGCTGGGCGATGTCTTCGACCTGTTGACCGCCGGGCAGGTGTCGAGCCGAGCGCCGATTGAAGTGAGCCATCGTCTGCTGGAACCGGTCCAGGCCAGCGATGCCGTGCTGTGGAGCCGTTACGCCGACTTGTGCGAGCAACCGTTTTCAGCGTTGGATTTCATGGCGCTGTGCGACCGCTTCAATGTCATCCTGCTCAGTGACGTGCCCTGTCTGAGCGCTGAACAGCGCGAAGGGCGTATTGCTCGTGGCACCGAGGACGGCGTCGAACGGGTCGTGGCCGGTGATCGTGAGTTGCCGCAGTTGTCGGTCCACGACGACGGCGTGCGGCGATTCATCGCCCTGGTCGATGAATGTTATGACCGCAAGGTGCCGCTGTGTCTTTCGGCCGCGGTGCCGATGGATGAGTTGTACACCGAGGGCTATCTGCAATTCCCGTTTCGCCGTACGCTCAGTCGCCTCCAGGAAATGCAAATGCAACGTTTCGGTCAGTACGCCTGACCTGTATCCCGCCGACGGCATTGTGCCGCGGTCCTACTGAAGTGAGATGGAAGGTCATGGAAGAAGCCAAGGACATCCTTGTTCTGCAAGCCAGCTACACCAACCCGGTCCACGCCGAAGCGATCTGTCATGTGCTCAACGGTTACGCGCAGGATCCGATGGGTGGGGGGCATCCGTTGCCGGCCGAGGTACTGCTGCACCTGCCGGAGGAGCTGGCCAAGCGGCCCCATGCCTTCAGCGTGCTGGCGTTTGTCAATGGAGAACCGGCGGGGCTGGTCAATTGCTTCGAAGGTTTTTCAACCTTTGCCTGCCGGCCCCTGGTGAATATCCACGACGTGGCGGTCATGCCGGAATTTCGCGGCCTCGGGTTGAGCCAGAAGATGCTGCAGAAGGTCGAGGACATTGCCCGCCAGCGCGGTTGCTGCAAGATCACCCTGGAAGTGCTTGAAGGCAATGCCGTCGCCCAGGGCAGCTACGCCAAGTTCGGCTTTGCCGCCGGCATGTTCGACCCGGCCCACGGCATTATGCAGTTCTGGATCAAGCCCCTGTAAAAGCGGGCTTCTGGTGGGGTGCGGTTATTTTTGTACCACTTCAGCCAATGGCGCCTTTGGCTGCATCAGGCTGAAGTCGATCAGCGCCCTGCGCGGGGCTTCATACGGATTGCCGATCAGCAGCGGACGGGCCTTGAAGTCATCGCTGACCAGACTCTTGCTGCGGTCCAGTTCATCGAAGCTCAGGCCGGCCAGGTCTGCCCAGGTGTGAATCAGGTGCGAGCTGCTGTAGGGCCGTGACAGGTCGCCGGCAAAGTTCCAGTCATGGTTTTCGCGCCACTTGGGCGAAGCCCAGGCCATGAAGGGAATGGTATACATCGGCGCTGGCGGCTTGGCTTCGTTACGGCCCAGCGTGCCGTGACCCTGCGAATCGAACACGTCTTCACCATGGTCCGAGAGGTACAGCAGGAAACCGTTGGGGTCGGTCCTGGCGTAATCCTTGATCAGGCTGGAGACGACGAAGTCGTTGTACAACACCGCGTTATCGTAGCTGTTGTAGGTCGGGACCTGATCATCACGCAGGCCCGCCGGTACGCCCTGGCGATCAGTGAACTTGTTGAACGTCGGCGGGTACCGGTATTGATAACTCATGTGGGTGCCGAGCAGGTGCACCACGATCAGCTTGCGCGGCGCGCTGTCGGCCAGGGCCTTGTTGAACGGCTCGATCACGTCGCCATCGTACTGCGCGGAGTTCTGGTTGCGGTTGTTGTTCAGGTACACCTGTTCATCGGCCTGTTGGGAAAAGGGCGTGAGCATGGTGTTGCGCTTGGTCATTGTCTGCTGGTTGGTGATCCAGAAAGTCTTGTAGCCGGCCTGCATCATCATGCTCACCAGCGAAGGCGTGCTCAGGTACAGGTCCGGGTTCTGTTCGTCGGCGAAGGTCAGCACCTGTTGCAGTGCTTCGATGGTATAGGGGCGCGGGGTGATGACATTGTCGAACACCGACAGCTGGTCCTTGAGCTTATCCAGCTCCGGTGTGGTTTCCCGCGGGTAACCGTAGAGGCTCATGCGCTGCCGATTGGTGGATTCGCCGATCACCAGCACCAGGGTGGCCGGCTGTTCTGCCATGCCGTCCTTGAGGTTGCTCAGGGGAGGGATCTTGCTGGCGCTGTGGAGCATGCCTTGCATGTTTTCCAACTGCTCACCATAGCGACGGTAGGCCACCAGCATCTGCCAGGGCACCGCCGGCTCGATCCGGTTTTCGAACTTCTCCAGGCCACGGGCGAAGCTGCCGGTGCGCAGGGTCTGCTTGACCAGCGGATAACCGACCACGGCGAGCACGATGACGGTTGCGACAACCACGGCCTGGCGCCGGGGCAGGTACACCGGGCGCAGGCGGGTCCAGAGCCAATAACCCACGGCGGTATGGGCCAGGAACGCCGCCACCATCCACCAGGCAAAATACTGGGTCAGGTACTCGCCGGCTTCAGACACGTTCGATTCGAACATGATGAAGATGACGCTTTGGGAAAATTCTTGCTGGTAAATGAAGAAGTAGCCCAGGCTGGCCATGGAGCAGGCCCACAGCACCACGCCGATCAATGCAGCCAGCAAGCGCGTACGGGCAGGGAAGAGCAGCAGGGGCGCCAGCCACACCGCACTCATCACGAACGCTTGGCGAAAGCCGGCGAAACCCGAGGTGTCACTGAGCAGAATGAGTAGTTGGGTGATACCTGAGAAGTACCAGAAGAACAGAAACAGCCAGCCGAATCCGGCCCAGTCGAAACCTTTCGCAGTCGTTTTGCTGCGTTTGAACAAGCTCATCAAGCGCTCCAGCCTCTGTCGACGAAGCTGCTGGCACCGGACTGGTGGCCGCAGGCATACGCCGAGCAATCTTAAAGGCGGGGAGTATTACGAGCCGGTTGTGAAAACTTTGTTAGTTTTTCGGTTACAAAACGCAGGCGGGGGTGAATCAGGCAATCAAGGCAGGCGGGAGGCGCCCCATCCTGTGGCAGGGGGCTTGATCCTGTAGGAGCTATGTAGGAGCTGTCGAGTGCAACGAGGCTGCGATCTTATCCCAGACACTTGAGTCTCAAGCGAAAGATCAAGATCAAAAGATCGCAGGCTTCGCCAGCTCCTACCCTCTGGGGCGGTTACCGAGCCAGGGACTGGCTCTGGTGGGACAGCTGTGCGTGTTGCAGCTGCATGCGCAGTTGCGTCACTTCATCAAGCAGTAGATCGCGTTCTTCCTTGAGTAGGCGCAATTCATCGCGACGAATGGTCACATAAAGGGTTTGGGGGGGACGTGCGGTAACGACTGGGCCCATTGCTCACCTCGCAAATGGCGTACATCAACTAGAGAGATGTCGCCAGTTTTTTTGGTCGACACCTCTTTATCGGCGCCGATTCTGAATACTTTTGCTCGTGAATGGAACTTTTTTATTTTTCATGGTCGCCGTGTCTTCGGCCGGTTTTTGAACGTTATCCTTTGTGATCGGGCGATTTACCCGGAAACTATGCAGCAATGCTCTGGACTAACCTCCACAAGTCACCTTGAGCTAAACCTTTGACACACCTTTATTTGTAGTAGGGAGCATCAGCACATGCAACTCGGGATCATTGGACTGGGCCGCATGGGCGGCAATATTGCGCGGCGCCTGATGCTCAATGGGCACACCACCGTCGTCTATGACCGCAATACCGCTTTTGTCGAAAACCTGAGCCAGGAGGGCGCCACGGGCGTCGCGGACCTGCCGGCACTGGTCGCCGGCCTGGACAAGCCACGAGCGGTCTGGGTCATGCTGCCGGCCGGCGCACCCACCGAAGACACCATCAACGTCCTCAGCGAGCTGCTTGAGCCGGGCGACGTGATCATTGATGGTGGCAACACGTACTACAAGGATGACATCCGTCGCGCCCAGGCCCTGTCGGAAAAAGGCCTGAGCTACATCGATGTCGGTACTTCCGGCGGTGTCTGGGGCCTGGAGCGCGGCTACTGCATGATGATTGGCGGTGAGGCCGAGGTGGTGAAGCGCCTGGACCCGCTGTTCGACAGCCTGGCACCGGGCATGGGCGACATTCCGCGCACCCGTGACCGCACATCCGACGATGACCGCGCCGAACGCGGCTACATCCACGCAGGCCCGGCCGGTGCCGGGCATTTCGTGAAGATGATCCACAATGGAATCGAGTACGGCATGATGCAGGCCTTCGCCGAAGGCTTCGACATCCTCAAGACCAAATCCAGCGAAAGCCTGCCACCGGAGCAGCGTTTTGACCTGAACGTGGCCGATATCGCCGAAGTCTGGCGCCGTGGCAGCGTGGTCTCGTCCTGGTTGCTGGACTTGACCGCCGACGCCTTGGCCAGCGATCCGAAACTGGAGGGTTTTTCCGGCGAAGTCGCTGACAGCGGTGAAGGGCGCTGGACCATCGAGGCCGCCATCGAGCAAGCGGTGCCGGTGCCGGTCCTGTCCAGGTCGCTGTTCGCACGTTTCCGCTCGCGCCAGCAAAGCACCTACGGCGACAAAATGCTCTCGGCCATGCGCTTCGGCTTTGGCGGCCACGTGGAGACGCCGAAAAAATGACCTCGATCGCCAGCAAATCCAAAGCAGAACCCGCGCCGCCGACCACGTTGTTTTTGTTCGGCGCCCATGGTGATCTGGTCAAGCGCCTGCTGATGCCGGCGCTATACCACCTCAGTCGCGACGGTCTGCTGGGCGATGGGCTGCGCATCATCGGGGTTGACCACAACGCCATCAGCGATGTGGATTTTGCCAAGAAACTCGAGGATTTCATCCGCAACGAAGCGGCGAGCAAGGGCGGTGATGCCGACCGCGCGCTCGACCCGGTGCTGTGGGCCAAGCTGGCCCAGGGCATCAGCTACGTCCAGGGTGATTTTCTCGATGACGGCACCTACCAGGCGCTGGCGGCAAAAATCGCCGCCAGCGGCACCGGCAACGCGGTCTTCTACCTGGCGACCGCGCCGCGCTTTTTCAGTGAAGTGGTCAGCCGCCTCGGTGCGGCCGGGCTGCTTCAGGAGCAGGAGGGGGCTTTCCGGCGGGTGGTGATCGAAAAACCCTTCGGTTCCGACCTGCAAACCGCCGAAGCGCTGAACGCCTGCCTGCTCAAGGTCATGAGCGAGAAACAGATCTATCGCATCGACCACTACCTGGGCAAGGAGACGGTGCAGAACATTCTGGTCAGTCGGTTCTCCAACAGCCTGTTCGAGGCGTTCTGGAACAACCACTACATCGACCACGTACAAATCACCGCCGCCGAAACCGTCGGCGTGGAAACCCGTGGCAGTCTTTATGAACACACCGGCGCCCTGCGGGACATGGTGCCGAACCATCTTTTCCAATTGCTGGCGATGGTGGCCATGGAGCCGCCAGCGGCGTTTGGTGCTGACGCGGTACGTGGGGAAAAGGCCAAGGTCGTCGGGGCGATCCGGCCCTGGTCGGTGGAACAGGCCCGCGCCAACTCGATCCGCGGCCAATACACCGCCGGTGAAATCGGCGGCAAGGCCGTGACCGGTTATCGCCAGGAAGCCAACGTCGCTGCCGACAGCAACACCGAGACCTACGTCGCCCTCAAGGTCATGATCGATAATTGGCGCTGGGTGGGCGTGCCGTTTTACCTGCGCACTGGCAAGCGCATGAGCGTGCGGGACACGGAGATCGTCATCTGCTTCAAGCCGGCGCCTTACGCGCAGTTTCGCGACACCGAAGTCGACGAACTGCAACCGACGTACTTGAGAATCCAGATTCAGCCCAATGAAGGCATGTGGTTCGACCTGCTGGCCAAGCGCCCGGGGCCGGCCCTCGACATGGCCAATATCGAATTGGGCTTTGCCTACAAGGATTTCTTCGAAATGCAGCCATCCACGGGTTACGAGACCCTGATCTACGATTGCCTGACTGGCGACCAGACCCTGTTCCAGCGCGCCGACAACATCGAAAACGGCTGGCGCGCCGTGCAGCCGTTCCTCGATGCCTGGCAACAGGACGCGACGGTCCAGCCCTACAAGGCCGGGGAAGATGGCCCGGCGGCGGCCGATGACTTGCTGACCCGCGACAGTCGCGTCTGGCATGGCCTCGGATGAGTAATCTGGTGAAGCATCCCATCCGATTTTTACTCAGCGACATGGACGGCACGCTACTGCTGCCTGATCACAGTCTCAACCAGCGCACCATTGAAGCGGTTCGCTCGTTGCGTGAGGCCGGCGTGCTGTTCAGCCTCGCCACAGGGCGACCGCCGCGGGCCATGTTGCAGCAGATCGAGGCCCTGGGCGTCGACCTGCCTACGGCGGCGTTCAACGGTGGCACGCTGGTTCATCCCGACGGCAGCTTCCTTGCGGTCCATTACCTGCCGCCCGAGGCCGCGCTGGCCACGCTGGCGCTGTACGCCGATCAGCCTGGCATCGAGGTCTGGGTTTTCGCCGATGGCGATTGGCTGGTGCGCGACGCCAACGGCCCGATGGTGCCGGTGGAGACCCGCGGCCTGGGCTATCCGCCGGTAGAAGTCGAGAGTTTCGAGCCGTATCTGGAGCGGATCGACAAGATCGTCGCCACCAGCGCCAACACCGACCTGCTGGTGGAACTGGAGGCTCGGCTGCACCCGCTGCTCAAGGGCCAGGCCCAGGTGTCGCGTTCGCAACCGATCTACCTCGACGTGACGGCGATGAAGGCGAACAAGGGCGAGGCATTGTCGACGCTGGCCGAGTTCCTGGGGGTGCCGCTGGAGCAGACCGCAGCGATGGGGGACGGCGGCAATGACCCGGCGATGTTTCACCGGGCGGGATTGTCGATTGCCATGGGACAGGCGGAAGAGGCGATCAGGCGCCAGGCCGATGTCGTGACCGCCGCCGTGACCGAAGACGGCGCGGCCTTGGCGATCGAGCGCTACATCCTCCTGTAATAAGCTGTCCGGGTCTTTGTGGCGAGGGAGCTTGCTCCCGCTGGGGCGCGTAGCGCCCCCTGTCTTCGCCTGACACGCCGCGGGTGTCAGTGCTTTCTTGGGGCTGCTGCGCAGCCCAGCGGGAGCACGCTCCCTCGCCACTGGTTTGCTTCTTCTCAGCAGTATTTCTACAACCAGTACGTCACCCCATACCACCCCAAACCACCCATCACCACGGTGTAGGGCAATGCCATCCAGACCATCCGTCCATAGGACAGGCGAATCAGCGGCGCAATCGCCGAGGTCAGCAGGAACAGGAAAGCCGCCTGGCCGTTGGGTGTGGCGACGCTCGGCAGGTTGGTGCCGGTGTTGATAGCCACCGCCAGGGTCTCGAACTGTTCACGGCTCATGTGACCGGAGACGAAGGCCTGCTTGACCTCGGTGATGTAGATGGTCGCCACGAACACGTTGTCGCTGATGGCCGAGAGCAGGCCGTTGGCGATGAACAGCATGCCAGGCTGCTGGTCGGCGGGCAGGGCCAGGACCCATTGGATCAGCGGTGTGAACAATTGCTGGTCGTGAATGACCGCCACCACCGCAAAGAACACCACCAGCAGCGACGTGAATGGCATGGCGTCCTTGAACGCATTGCCCAGCCGATGTTCGTCGGTGATGCCGGTGAAGGCAGTAATCAACACGATGATCATCAGGCCGATCAGGCCGACTTCGGCAATGTGCAGGGCCAGGCAGACAATCAGGATCAGTGCGGCAAGGCCTTGGACGATCAGGGCCGCGCGTTGACGAGCCGTGCGCTCCAGATTGTCCTGCTCGGCATAATCGGCGAGCACGGCGCGCACATTGTCCGGCAACAGCGTGCCATAACCGAACCAGCGCAGCTTTTCCAGCGCTACGCAGGTCACCAGTCCGGCCGCCAGTACTGGCAGCGATACTGGCGCGACTTTCAGGAAGAAGTCGGCGAAATGCCAGCCCATCTCATGGCCGATCAGTAGGTTCTGGGGTTCGCCCACCAAGGTGCAGACGCCACCCAGCGCCGTACCGACGGCGCCATGCATCAGCAGACTGCGCAGGAAGGCTCGGAACTGCTCCAGGTCGCCTTGGTGCAGCGAAGGCAAATCGTGGTCTTCGTCGACGCTGCTGTCCTGGCGCGGGTCGTTACCCGACGCCACGCGGTGATACACCGAATAAAAGCCCACGGCGGCGCTGATGATCACTGCCGTGACGGTCAAGGCATCGAGGAAGGCCGACAGGAACGCCGAGAGAAAGCAGAACATCAAGGCCAGGATGGCCTTGGAGCGCACACCCAGGAGCAGGCGCGAGAACAGGAACAGCAGCAAGTCCTTCATGAAATAGATCCCCGCCACCATGAACATCAGCAGCAGGATGACCGGGAAGTTATGCAGCAATTCGTCGTAAAGTGCCTTGGGGGTGGTCATGCCCAGCGCCAGGGCTTCGACCATCAGCAGGCCGCCGGGCATCAGCGGGTAGCATTTAAGGGCCATGGCCAGGGTGAAGATGAACTCCAGCACGATCATCCAGCCTGCAACGACTGGGCCCAATGTCCACAGCACCACGGCATTGAGGATCAGGAAAGTGATGATGCACGCCTTGTACCAACGCGGGGAATTCCCCAGAAAGTTATGCGCGAAAGCCTTAGCCATTGGACCGGACATTGGCTGCTCCTTTTAATTAGAAGCGCGCAACTTGCCGTAAGAAATGAGGAATATCAAGCGTAGGATGAATACCGTTCGCCCGCGACAATCTGACTCAGGCCCAATAACGCGCAACCACCGCTCGATAATGACCCTGGAGTGAGTAGCCGCCCACCAGGATTTTGCTGTCAGCCTGCACCGCCACGGCGGTGGCGGTGTCCAGACTGTAGCCGAGTCGCGTGCGAACCCAGCCCTTGCCCTGGCCGAAATCCGGGTCGAGGCTGGCATCCGGCAAATGCCGGGCAAGCACGAAGTCGGCCTCGATACCGCCGATGGTGGCGCCGGCGGTGACCAGCTTTCCGTCCGCTTGAAGCTGGGCGGCGGTCCACTGGCTGGCGTTGCGCCCGATCGCCATGAGCCGGCACTGGCCCTGATTGCAATGACGGTCCGGCTTGCCGTCCGGACGTACTTTCAGGGACAGGCTATGCATCGGATCGCGACTGCTGCCGAACGCCTGCAGATCACCGTTCCCATCCTCGACGATCTGGCTGATCATCGCGCTGTGACCCTGGGCCAGGATGGACAGGAAGCCCTCTTCGCCGAAGCTGTCATCGAGCCTGCCGCTGCTGTCATAGCGTGCTATCAAGCCATGTTGGGGCAGGTCGATGGCGCCACCGACGACAATATGGCCGTCAGCCTGAAGCGTCAGGCAGCCGAGCCAGGTATTTTTCAACAAGCGTCGGACCATCACGAAACCACGACCGTTGAACGAGGTATCCAAGGCCCCGTCCGGCAGGAGCCGGATCAGTACGCCGACATGGTCGGACAATTGGTAATGATGGTTGGCGAGCAAAAGGATCCGGCCATCGGCCTGCACTTGCATGTCGCAGGCCTCGAGACCTGGCACGCCGGGCGGCAGCCAGGGATCGCGCAGGCCTTGGGAGAGATTGCCACAGAGCCGGATGATGTGCCGGCCGGCGTTGCCGAAGCTCTGGACAGCACGGCCTTGCGGATCGAACAGCGCCAGGGCGGGAAGGGTGTGTTCGTTGTTTTCGTAGTGCAGGCCGGACAGCAGGATATGTCCGTCGGGCAGCTCGATCACTTTGCCTGCCGTCGCTTCGAAGCCGTGTTCAAACGCGCCGATCACGCAGCCGCGGGTACCGAAACCCTGGTCGATCGAACCGTCATGGTTGAGTCGCGCCAGACCGAACCGGCTGCCATGGGCCGTCTCGATCCTGGCCGCGACCAGGATTCGGCCGACACGGTCGAGGGTCAATCCGGTGATCAGGCTTGAGGTGCTGTCTTCGAAATGAACCCAGGCTTTGCCGTTGGCGGCAAAGCCTGGATCAAGTTGCCCGGCGTGGGCCATGACCTGGGGGAGTACAAACGCGAACTGATCGAGCATGCTTGCCTCTCCTTGCGTGTCGACCGTCCGGAACGGGCGATGACTGCATGAGGGCAACATTCAATCCCTGAATGTGACAATGCACAACTGTCAGGTCCTGCAGATACAGGGGCGATGCGTGCCATAACGATGGCTTTACAATCCAATGCCAAGCCTGCAATCGATAACAGGCTTGGCCGGCGTTTTATTCAGGCATCGACCAGGACTGCAGGGTGTAGCCTTCCTGGCTCAATTCAGCACGGGCTTGTTTCAACAGATCAGCCAGTTGGACCGGGTCGGTATAGGCGCTGCTTGGAATCTGGGTGCGGCCAATATGGGTATTGGTACGGTCGATGACGGTCAGGCTAAGTTCACCGTTACCATCTTGTGGAGCCCAGGCCACGCACTGGAAAGGACGGAATGCGCGGTCGGCAATCAAAAGAGCTTCGTTGATACGGAGCGGGGCGTTCATGGCGTTTTCTCTTCAGTGTGCCCAAACAAATGATGTGCCGTCGGTTGGGCGTACCGTGCGGCTGGTTACTTGTACTGATGTCCCGAACCCGTAGGCGGGTCACACATTATTTAAATAAATTTCGATTTTCTTTCAGACCAGGCTTTTGCACTTTTGTTTGAAAGCACCCTGAAAGAAAAACACCTGTGACAACTAACGAAACGCTCGCTTATAACCGTTTTAACGTGATCTCGATAATCAATTGATACAAGGGCGCGTCAACTTCTTGCTACTGTTACATGCAGGTTTGCCAAACGACTGTTTCTAATCATATTTCCTTATTTTGGCGCCAAGGATCAGTCATGATCGAAGCCAGTACGTCACGTCGTCTGCTCGTGGTTGATCCCTGCGACGATTGTCATCGCCTGTTGCCAGGGCTGCGCAGCATTGGTTGGGATGTGGACAGTTGCGCCCTAGAACACGCCGGCGATCGGACCTGTGACGTCGGTCTGCTGCGCTTGCAACCGTTTCACCTGGAGCGCCCGGAAGCGGTCAAGGAATTGATCAGCCGCAGCGGCACGGAGTGGATCGCCGTGCTCAGCCAGGAAGTCTTGCGCCTGCAAAACGTCGGTGATTTTGTCTGCGAATGGTTTTTTGACTTCCATACCTTGCCTTTTGACGTGTCCAGGGTCCAGGTGACCCTGGGCCGGGCGTTTGGCATGGCGCGCCTGCGGGGCCAGGGCTCGATTCATATCGACCAGCCCGAACATGAACTGCTGGGCGACAGCAAGCCGATTCGCGAACTGCGCAAGTTGTTGAGCAAGTTGGCGCCGGCCGAGTCGCCCGTGTTAATTCGCGGTGAGAGCGGCACCGGCAAGGAGCTGGTGGCGCGCACCCTGCATTGCCAGTCGCATCGGCGCAACAAGCCGTTCATCGCCATCAACTGTGGCGCCATTCCGGAGCACTTGATCCAGTCCGAATTGTTCGGTCATGAGAAGGGCGCATTTACCGGCGCTCACCAACGCAAGATTGGCCGGATCGAGGCGGCCCATGGGGGCACGCTGTTTCTCGATGAGATTGGCGACCTGCCGTTGGAGTTGCAGGCCAACTTGCTGCGTTTCCTCCAGGAAAAACACATTGAGCGGGTTGGCGGCAGCCAGCCGATCGCCGTCGATGTGCGGGTCTTGGCGGCTACTCATGTGGACCTTGAGGCGGCCATCGAGCACAAGCGATTTCGCGAGGACTTGTATTACCGCTTGAATGTGTTGCAAGGGGTCATGGCACCCTTGCGCGAACGCCATGGCGACCTGGCGATGTTGGCCAGTCACTTTTCCCATTTCTACAGCCGGGAAACCGGCCGTCGTCCCCGCAGCTTCAGTGACGATGCCCTGGTGGCGATGGGCATGCACGACTGGCCCGGCAACGTGCGGGAGTTGGCCAATCGCGTCCGTCGCGGGTTGGTGCTGGCCGAAGGGCGCCAGATCGAAGCCCGGGACCTCGGCCTGGCCAGCCAACAGGGTATTGCGGCGCCGATGGGGACGCTGGAGGATTACAAGACCCGCGCCGAGCGCCAGGCCCTGAGCGATGTGCTCAACCGTCACAGTGACAACCTGAGCGTGGCGGCGCGGGTATTGGGCGTGTCCCGGCCGACGTTCTATCGTCTGCTGCATAAACACCAGATTCGCTAGAGCTGCCTACACACAACATTGTGGGAGCGGGCTTGCTCGCGAAGGCGGTGTGTCAGTGATATTGATTAACCTGACACTCCGCCTTCGCGAGCAAGCCCGCTCCCACAGTAGTTTTGCAGTGCCCTTGGGGTATGTGCTCATCACATACCCTTAAGGGCATCAGAAGTAGTATGGGAATTTCAGGCTAAAGGTGAAATCCGGCGCATCGTCGGTCAACCCGATGGACAGGTTCGGCACGATGGTCAGGTTGTCGGACGCGGCGACGGTCATGCCGATATTGAAGTAACCGGCGTTGGCGTCGCTGGAGGTCACCGATTCCCAGTCGCCGCCGTCCTGCTTGAGCTTGCTTTTCTTCTGGATCAGGTCGGAGACCGAGAACGACATGCTCATCTTCTCGTTCAACGCAAAGGCAACGCCCGCGCCGATCTGGAAACTGTCGCCGATCCGCACCTTGCCCGGGGTCTTCTGGTTGACCGTGGAGCTGATGTCGTCGAATGACTCTTCGAGGTTATGGGTGTAGGAAAGGCTGCCGAACAGGACGGCTGGGTCGAAGGTCTTGACCAGCGAGAGCCCGGGCGTGATCGACCAGACGCCGTTACCGGTGGGCAAGTCGTCAGGCACGAACAGGTTGGTGTTGGCCTGGGATTGGCGCAGCTTGATACCAAACGGGTCCTTGCCGGTGGGGGCCTTGACCCGCAGGGTGACCACCGCGTCCGGAGAGTTGATCGACTCATCCATGAACTTGTAGGCGATGCCGAAGTTGACGTCGCCGATGGTCGGGTCGCGGGTCACGGTTTCTTCGCTGGTGACCCCGGCCGCACCGTTGTTCGCGCCGCCTGACTGGTAGGTGGATTCGCGGTAGACCACCGGCACGTTGAGGTCGAACTGCCAGCGATTGTCGAAGTTGTAGCGACCGGTGAGGTCCAGCGTCCAGGTGTCGGCCTTGATCCGGTCGAGGTTGATGTTGCCCAGGAAAATCGAATCCAGGGCCAGGAAGCCGTTGAGGATCAGTTGCCGCGTGTCATAGCGCGAATAGGTCACGCCGGTCTCGAAACTGAACTTGCCGCCGCCAAAGAAGCCGCTGGCCTCGTCATAGAGGTTGGAGACACTTTGGGCCGGCTGGGAATCGTCGGCCAGGGATTGCCCATAGCCGCTGCCGCCCGCTGTTGTCGCAGCACCGCCGGCGGTCTGGTTGCCTTTCATGTCGGCCGGGGATTTGGCCAGGCGCTTGGGTTGTGGCGCGGCGGGTTGGTCCTCTACTTGGCGAACCCGCTGCTCGAGCACCGCCAAGGCCTTTTGCTGGACCTCGTATCGTTGCTTGAGCTCTAGAAGCTGCTGTTTCAGGGCTTCTATTTCGGCATCCGGGGCCGCCTGTAATACGGCCGCCGGGAATAACGTGCTTAAACACATCACAGCGCGCAACGATACGGATCGATACATGAAATATGCCGTCCCTATTTGCCCAATGATCGGAAACCAGCGTAGTTCAATAACCGAGGTTACGGAGGCCGCGCAGTTGGGTCAGGTTGCAGTCCAATGCGCCGGCACTGGGGCCGTTGTTGTTCAGCACCACGTTGAGCTGCGTCATGTTGTTGACCAGGTTACTGTTGCCCAACAGGCGGGTGTTTTGCAGCAAGCCGCCCTGGGCCACTTGTTGCAAGGTGCCGCCCTGGTTGTGGCTGGCCTGGATCGCCATCTGCACGCCGTTGCCGGTGGCAGTGACCGCGACGCTGCCGGCGGCATTGCTGCCGCTGATGGTCTGGCCCTTGGTCAACAGTTGACCTTGGGAGGGGACAAGCGCGGGCGCCTGGTTGCTCTCCTTCACATTGATGTTGACGTTGTTGTAGGCCGTGTTGCCGTCGCCGGCGGCACGCACGCTCTGGGTCACGCCCTGGCTCGTGCCAAGGCCGGCGCCACCGGTAATGTTGCCGCTGCCCTGTTCCGGCACGTTGCCGTTACCGGTTTGCTTGATGGTGGAGACATAGAACTCGGGTTTGACGGTGGCGGCTTGGATTTGCATGGTGCTGCTGGCGCCGATCAGGTCGCCGCTGGCGTTGCGCCAAGTACTGCTCATGACGATGCCGAAGCTGATGACGCGGCCGGGCATGACATAACGACCGCGCAGCTCGGCGAGCTCCTCGTCCTTGACCTCGATGGGTTTGAAACCGGCATGGGCATAGCCCGAGGCGGTCGCGAGCAGGCAGGCCAGCGACAGCCAGTGTGAAGTTTTCATGTGCTGCTCCCGGAGCGTCCTGCTCCTTTTTGTACTTATTGTTGGCAGTGATCGGCGATTAGAAAAAGTCGCTCTGTATGAAGCCGAAATCCATCAGTTCCGCATCCCTGACCGGGTTGAAACCGTCCAGCTTGTTACGGGCCGTCAGGGGTTGAGGAGGGCTGCGTAGGGCATTGGTCTTGTCATAGCCCGGGCCGACGATCGCGAAGACGATGCCGTTCCAGCCTTTGACGAACTCATCGTGGGAATAGCGTTTGTGCCCCAGCACCGGGTCGCCGATGTAGACCCATTGCTTGTCGGCTCGCTGCAATACCACGAAGTGCTTGTAGCCGCGTATTTCCATCAGGACCACCACCGGGATCGTCACCGCTTCGAGTTTCTCCGGCGGTATCCGGTAGCCTCGGGCACGCATGCCGATGGTTTCCACGTAGCGCTTCATGTCCAGCATGGAAAAGCCCTGGGTGCGAACCAGGTCATGGTCGGCATTGACCAGCATGCCTTTGATGACGTGCTCTTCATCGACGTCGAGCCAATAGGCTTGGCGTAGCACCGTCGCCAGCGCGGCGGCGCCGCAACTGAAGTCGGTTTTCTGTTCGACGATGTCGCTGAACTTGCGCTCGCGTACGCTTTGTACCGGTTTGTAGACCAGCATGCCGCCAGGCAGGGCAGCGACCGGCATCTGCGCCGCTTCGGCCATACAGGCCAGGCAGAGCAACAGGGAAACGGCAGTGACACGCATGATCAATACGCCTGATGGACATCCGGGAAAAAAGCCCCGTTTCCCAGCGGCACTGTTCGTCTAGAGCATTGAAATACGTCCGTGGTGAGGGAGCTTGCTCCCGCTGGGCTGCGGAGCGGCCCCAGGTTTTTGCGGTTGCTGCGCAACCGAGCGGGAGCAAGCTCCCTCGCCACAAGATTCATCCAAACCCTAGGGGAACAGCATTGCTGTTACCGGGGCTCCGTTTCACCCGCGCTTACATGCAAGCCTTGCAGCCCGCCGCGATGGACAGCGAGTTGCTTTGCTGGTTGCCCACGCCCGCCGACACGTTGGCGCCGCCGTTACCGGAGAAGCCGTTCATGGAGTTGGTCATGGTGGCGTTGTTGATCACAGGGTTTTTCCAACCGTCGCGGGTCAGCACCTGCTGGGTGTTGCTGCCGGCCAGTTCGAAAGTCCCCACGGCGGAGAACTTGAACTTGTCGTCATCGTGGCCGCCGCCGTAGCCACCTTTGTTGCCCCAGCCGCCGTCGTCTTCGACGGTACCGGTGCCTTTGGCCTTGAACGTGCCGGAGGCGCGGGAGGTGCTGGTAAGGGTATCGGTCTTGTAGGTGCGCACGCCTTTGTTGTCCACCACAAGGCCGCTGGAGGACTGATCGGCCGAAGCGGCAGCTTCTGCGACACGGCCACCCGATACGGCAATGGCCAGGTTGTTTTTCTGTTGGTTGAAGTTGCCAGCGGTCACGTTGATGCCGATATTACCGGAGCCATCGTTGCCGGCATTGGTGAGCGAGGCATTGTTTTGAGTCGAGTTGTTTTTGACATAGTTGTTGCTATTGACTTGCGTGGCGCTGGAAACAGCAACAGCCGAACCGAAGATGAAGCTTTCGTCAGCGGTGGCCAGCGCGGCGGCGTTGTCTTGCTGGTTACCGTCGCCGCCCGCGATGTTGGCGCCCATGTTGCCGTTGCTGCCATTGAGCGAATCAGTGGCTTCAGCGGTGTTGCGGGTGGCCTGGTTGGTTACGATGTTGCCATCGCTGTTCTGCACATCCAGTACGGTCGCACCAGCCCCGGCCGTGATCGAGAGCAACTGCTCAAACGAGGGACCTCTTGGGCCTTGATTGCCGTGGCCGTTACCGTTGCCACGTCCATCGGCCTGTGCAGCCATTGCCATGACAGCGGCGAGAGCGAAAACCAATGGTTTGAGTGCCATTGTAGGTTTCATGATGTTTCTCCTTGCGTGTCGTTGGTTAAGTGTTGGTACTTTCTTATGCCCACTGCGCCGGATCAGTCAGCGACCCGGATGCTCAGGGTGTTAGCCATGCGGTTCCCCACCCCGGCACTCTGGTTCACCTGAATCACCCCTCGGCTGCCGGTGAAGGCCTGGTCGCTGGTAACGACCTGGCGACTGCCGGTTGGGGCGCCAGTTGCGCCTGAGTTCGGTAGCAACGCCACGTTCTGTTGGGACAGGGCGCTGTCGTCAATGCTCTGCGGATGGGCACTGATGCTCACCCGCATGACATTGGCCATCTGGTTGTTGGCCCCGGCGGACTGGTTCACGCCCAGCACGCCGTTGCCGTTGGTAAAGGAGTGGCCACCGATACGGGCGGTGGCGTTCATGGAGGGGTTGGCCTGGGTGTCGACGCTTTGCTGTACGCGGGTGCTGGCCTGGGCGTGGCTGCCAATGGCAATGGCCCGGGTGTTGGTTTGCTGGATCTGGTCGCCAGCCGCCTGGTTGACGTTGAAGTTGCCGGTGTACTGGCTGCCGGATTCCTGCAGGTTGGCGGTGCTGACCACCGCCATGCCCGAATCGGCAAATGCGGTGAAAGAACTGAGCAGGGACAGCATGACCAGGGCGAGTAGAAACAGGACGGGTTTCATGTCACTGACCTCCCGCCAGCCGGCCCAGCGGGGCCAGGCCGGAGCTCAGCGAGCGGTTGATGGTGCCAGAGATCGCTCCGCCGCTGCCGCCACCGTGGCCGGCATTCATGCCCGGCATGCCGTTGGGGTTGGTGACCACGTTCAGGCCCTGCACGCCGGTATTGGGGGTGACGATGTTGCGGATCGACGAACCGCTGGCCACGCTGGCGAATTCGCCATCGCTCAGTTCGGTGCTATTGGTCGCCTGGTTGATGCGTTCGGAGGGGTTGGCGGTGACGGTGGTCGGGTAGGGGTCTTTGCCGCCGTTGCGACCGATTGCGATGGGTTGCACGTCACGGTGGAGTACGATGACGCCGTTGCCCTCGGCCTGCGCGGGGAGGCTGAACGTTGCGCCGACGGCGCAGCCGATGAATAGCAGGCAGGTCACACCCCTGTCGAACATCCCCATGGCATCGATTCCTTCTTCGGTACGCTGGCCCTAGTCAGCGTTGCGAAGTGGGGAAGAGCAGGTGTTGTGCCGGGTTTTGAATTGCCTGTGAATTCAACAAGTTGGGTTCAGGCGCGCGCAGCGGGGGAAGAAACCTGTTTCAGCGCTGAGACAACGCACATGATGGCTAACCGGCTGCACGCTGTTCCAGGGCTCTGGATCCAGGTTTTTGGGTGGGTGTTTCAGTGACTTGACAGTCTTGATGACAATCATCTGAAACGATGTTGGATCCGGGTTTGCCGCGAGCGTGATGTTTCAAACGTGAGACAAATCATCCTGCGGTCAGTTGGGCGACGGCCGCGAACACTTGCCGCTGGCGTTGCGCCCAGTTGCCTCGAATGATCTGGAACGGTTGCCGATGTCCACTCAGCCACGCCTCGATGGCGTCGAAAAATGCCAGTCGTTCTTCCAGCTCGGGTTGGCAACGCAAACCGTCGCCAGTCCATTCGACCTGCTCGGGGCTCAACAGCAGGTGCAAGTCGTAATGACGGGCCAGCAACGCCGGTTCGAGCCAGTCCGGGCAGTCGCCAAAGAGGGTCTGGCTCCAGAGGATGTTGCTCAACAGGTGGGTGTCGAGGATCAATAGCGAGGGTCGGCGGGCTCGTGCCTCGTCTTCCCAGGCCAACTGGCCGGAGGCGATGTCGGTGATGTCCGCCAGGCACGTATCGCGCTGGGTCTGTTCCATGAAATGGCGCACGTACTCGTCCACCCGCACGCCACCAAAATGTGCCTGGAGTTGCGCAGCCAGCCAGCTCTTGCCGCTGGATTCCGGGCCGGTCAGGACCACCACCTTCATGCGCGCAGGGCCGGGTCGGCGCGCCATTCCCGCCAGCCTTGCACGGCCAGCAGGGTGAACAGGGCGTAAAGCGCGGCGGTCAGGTGCAAGCCCTTGTAGATGAACAGGCCGACGAAGATCACGTCCAGGACGATCCACAACGGCCAGCATTGCACGCGTTTTTGCGCCATCCACCATTGAGCGACGAGGCTGAAACCAGTGAGCGCGGCATCGAGCCAGGGCTGGGCGGCGTCGGTCCAGTGGGCCATGGCGGCGCCCAACAGCAGACTGCCCGCCGCGCCGATGGCCAGGCCGAGCACCACCGATGGCCCACCGAGGCGGCTGACCTGGCGCCCATCATGATTGCGCCCGGCGCGGGTCCATTGCCACCAGCCGTAGAGTTGCAACACCGCGTAGACCACCTGCAGCAGCATGTCCGAGTACAACTTCACCTCGAAAAAAATCCAGCTGTACAGCAACACCATGACCAGGCCGATCGGCCAGCACCAGGGGTTCTGCTTGACGGTCAACCAGACAGCAATCACGCCGAGGGCTGCGGCAAACAGTTCAAGCCCGGACATGGCGGTTCCTTGGGGAAAGAGGAGAGGGCGGCGATTGTAAACGCTATGGCGTGGAGAGCTCCAATACCATTGTTGGTTGAGCCCGTGGCGAGGGAGCTTGCTCCCGTTGGGCTGCGTAGCGGCCCTTTTTTGTGAGTGCTGCGCACTCAAGCGGGAGCAAGCTCCCTCGCCACAGTGAATCACAACAGTTTCTAGTGTGCATCAACCCCTTTAGGCGCCTGACAGCCCTTAGACCCGGAACTGCTTGAGCAACCCGTTAAGCTGTTCACTCAGCGCCTTCAGGCGACTGCTTGCCTGGCTGGACTGTTCGGCGGCCATGGCGGTGCTGTGGGACAGCCCGGCGGCCTGGGTGACGTTCTGGTTGATGTCTTCTACTACATGGGCCTGTTGCAGGGTGGCGCTGGCAATGGAGGCGTTCAGGCTGTTGAGGTTGCGCAGGGCCTGGCCGATGGCGTTGAGGCTGGCACCGGCCAGACCCGCCTGTTCGATGGTCAGTTGCGAGGCACGGCTGCTGTCGCCGATGACTTTCACGGCGGCTTCGGAATGGGTTTGCAGGCGCTCGATCATCGACTGGATCTCAGCGGTGGACTTCTGCGTACGCTGGGCCAGCAGTCGCACTTCATCGGCGACCACCGCAAAGCCCCGGCCTTGCTCGCCAGCGCGGGCGGCTTCGATCGCAGCGTTGAGGGCCAGCAGGTTGGTCTGCTCGGCGATGGAGCGGATCACCTCCAACACGCTGCCAATTTGGGTACTTTCACTGGCCAGGGTGCGAATCACTTCCACCGCCTGGTCGATGGTCTGGGACAGGCGATCGATCTGCTGCAAGCTGCCGTCGATGTTGACCTGGCCTTGCTGGGCCTGGGATTCGGCGTCGCGCATCTCGCTGGCGGCGTGCTCGGCGTTCTTGGCCACGTCCTGCACGCCATACGTCACTTCATTGATCGCGGTGGCCACCAGTTCCATTTGTTGCGACTGCTGCTGGCTGCGTTCCTGGGCTTGAGCCGCGTCGTTGCCCAGTTCGTTGGAAGATTGCCCCAGCTCACTGGCCGAAGCCTGCAACTGGCTCACCACTTGGCGCAGTTTGGCGGTAAAGGCGTTGAAATGCCGGGCCAGTTGGGTGACTTCGTCCTGGCCGTGGGTGTCGAGGGTGCGGGTCAGGTCGCTCTCGCCGCTGGCGATGTTGGCCATGGCGTTGACGGTCTCTTGGAGCGGGCGGACGATGCTGCGTACGATCAAGGTCAAGAACAGGCTCATGAGCACGGTAATTGCCAAGCCGATCAAGGAGGCCTTGATCATCTGGGATTGAAACTCAGCCTGCACGTCATCGATGTAAACCCCTGAGCCGATGATCCAGCCCCACGGTTCGAACAACTTGACGTAGGAAGTCTTGCCGACCGGTGCTTCGGCACCCGGTTTCGGCCAGAGGTAGTTGATCATGCCGGCGCCCTTGGCCTTGGCGATGGCGACCATCTCGTTGAACAACGCGTAGCCGTTCGGGTCGCGGATCGCCGAGAGGTTCTGGCCTTCAAGCTTCGGGTTGGTCGGGTGCATGACCATGACCGGCGTCAGGTCGTTGATCCAGAAGTAGTCACTCTGGTCATAGCGCAGGCCTCGCACCGCGCTGAGGGCTTGCTTCTGCGCCGCCTCGCGGGTCAGGGTGCCGGCGGTTTCCAGCCCATGGTAGTAGCTCAATACGCCGCTGGCGGTCTGCACCACATGCTGGGTCTTCTGCACCTTGGCCTGATACAGATCCGTGTGGATCTGCTTGAGCATAAAGGCGCCGAGCGTGAACAACATCACGATGGCCACCACCAGGATGAGCCACAAGCGTCGGCTGATCGACACACTGCGCAAGCTATTCATACGCTGTCACTCCGGTTTCTTATTCTTGTCATTAACGACGGGCGGCACTTTAGCGCCTGGCGGCTATTGATGATTGACCTGGGTCATAACGCGGCAGCGTTATCAGGGCTTGTCTGATAGGATTTCGGCCCCGCGGCGCAAAACCTGAGCCTGTTCTGATTTTTTCATTGGTTTTTTTTGGATGATCGCAGCTATCGTGCAGCCGCTGCGTGGACCTGTATGACACTTGAATAGCGATAAGACCCGCATGAGCAGGGTCTTTTTTGGGGGATGAATGGATTTGTGGACGGCCTTTTCGGCATTGATTCTTGGCGTAGTAGAGGGTTTGACGGAGTTTCTACCGATTTCCAGCACGGGGCACCAGATCATCGTCGCCGACGTGCTCGAGTTCGGTGGCGAACGTGCAATGGCATTCAACCTCATCATCCAGCTCGGCGCGATCCTCGCGGTGGTCTGGGAGTTCCGGCGCAAGATCTTCGATGTGGTGCTGGGCCTGCCGACGCAACCCAGCGCCCGCCGGTTCACCGCCAACCTGCTGATTGCCTTCTTTCCCGCCGTGATATTGGGCGTGCTGCTTGCCGACTGGATCCATCACTATCTGTTCAACCCGGTCACCGTGGCTGCCGCTCTGGTGGTGGGCGGTCTGGTGATGCTCTGGGCCGAAAAGCGCCAGCACCAGGTACATGCTGAAACGGTGGACGATATTTCCTGGAAGGATGCGTTGAAGGTCGGCCTGGCCCAGTGCATTGCGATGATCCCGGGTACTTCCCGTTCCGGTGCGACCATCATCGGGGGCTTGCTGTTCGGGCTGTCGCGCAAGCCCGCTACCGAGTTCTCGTTCTTCCTGGCGCTGCCGACCATGGTCGGTGCGGCCGTGTATTCGGGCTACAAGTACCGTGAGCTGTTCGTGCCGGCGGATTTCCCGGTGTTCGCCATTGGTTTCGTCACGGCGTTCATCTTCGCCATGATCGCGGTCAAGGGCCTGCTGCGGTTCATCGCCAGCCACAGCTACGCGGTGTTCGCCTGGTATCGCATCGCCTTCGGCCTGTTGATCCTGGCCACCTGGCAGTTCGGCTGGGTGGACTGGACGGCCGCCAAGCCATGAACGAGTCAGGCACCCGCAAACGCGCTGGGGGCAATGCCGGTGGCGCGGTGCAAAACCTGCGGCTCAAATTGATGGTGTTGGCGCTGGTCTGCGCCTTGCCGCTGTTCGGCTCGCTGCTGTTCGGCCTGCGGGGCGTGTCGTGGGTGCCGATGGCGGCCTATGGTGTCGTCAGCGTGGTGGCGTTCCTGCTGTACTGGAGCGACAAGCGCAAGGCCCGCGCCGACGCCTGGCGTACCCCGGAAAACGTGCTGCATGCACTGGAGCTGGCCGGTGGTTGGCCCGGGGCCTTGCTCGCCCAGCAGTTGTTTCGCCACAAGACCCGCAAAGTCTCGTTTCAAGTGGTGTTCTGGTTCATCGTGCTGCTGCACCAGGTGTTCTGGATCGACCAGTTGTTCCTGGGCAGTTATCTATTTTGAAGGCGAGAGCAACAAGCCCACCTGCGTGCGCTTGGGCAATTTGCTCACGACCAATTGATGTGAGCGTTGCAGCAGGCCACGCAGTTCTTCGGCCCCCAGCGGATAAGGCACCTGCATGATGACCCACTGGGCCCGCGCCAAATAAGGCGCGG
Source organism: Pseudomonas sp. CG7 (assembly GCF_023701885.1). Lineage (NCBI taxonomy): Bacteria > Pseudomonadati > Pseudomonadota > Gammaproteobacteria > Pseudomonadales > Pseudomonadaceae > Pseudomonas > Pseudomonas sp. CG7. Next base: position 36,479 of record NZ_JABAEE010000031.1, read on the forward strand.
GGTGAATGCCCGGCCGGTCGCAGTGCCCCAGGAACAGGTCCTTGTCGACCTTGAACGCCAACGAATCGCCCCGCAGGCCCTGGAGGGCGAACATCTTGTTCCCGGCAATGGAAAACACCCGCACGCCCCCCCATTTGTAGTCTTCCCTGGCACCGGGCAAACCCAGGCAAAACCGCGCGACATCCTCTTCGCTCAACCTCATAGCGTTTTTCTCCACAGCCCTCGAAGGCTTCCACCAAATGATCGATCCAGGCGCGCACCGCTGGCAACATGCCACGCCGATGGGGGTAGACCGCCTGGAGCCAGCCGTCGGGCAATGACCATCCAGGTAGCAGTTCCACCAGTGTGCCGTCACGCAATTCCTGCTCGCAATACATGCTTGGCAATAACGTGAAACCCAGGCCGGCGAGGGTGCAGGACCGGCGGACAATGAAGTCGTCAATGCCCAGGCGGGCTTCCAGGCTCAGTTCGACCTGCTGCCCATCGGCCTTGACCAGGCGCAGATGCACCAGGCGATCGGCTTCCAGCGCCCCCAGCACCGACAACTGCTTGAGATCGTCCGGGGTTTCGATTCGCCGCCCTTCGACGAAAGCCGGGCTGGCCACCAGCGCCAGCCGTGCCCGGCGCAGACGCCGGGTCATCAGCAGCGGGTCTTCGTCCCCCAGGTCGCGCACGCGCAACGCCACGTCGATGCCTTCGCCGATCAGGTCCACCCGCCGGTTGAGCAGGGTCATTTCCAGTTGCACCAGGGGGTATTTCGCCAGGAAGGTTTCGATCACCACCGGCAGGAACTGATGGGCCAGGCCCACCGGGCTCGACACTCGCAACCGACCGCGGGGTTCGCTGGACATGCTCGCCACCGCTTCGTCGGCCATCTCGGCCTCCAGCAACATCGCCTGGCAATGGCGCAGATAACGTTCGCCGACCGCCGTCAGTTTCAACTGCCGCGTGGTGCGCTGGAGCAGGCGGGCGCCGAGGCGTTCTTCCAGTTCGGCGATGCGCCGTGACAACCGCGATTTGGGAATGCCCAGCAAGCGCCCGGCCGCCGCGAAACCGCCGGCTTCGACGACTTTGGCGAAGTAATACAAATCATTGAGGTCTTGCATGTTGAATTCAATTGTCCTGTCAGTGGGACAAACTATCGCATTTTTGCTGACTTATCGATCATTCGCTTCATCGATAGGATTGTCGCCAATTGATCGCCTGGTTGCGGTCCTCATTTGGAGAGCACTGATATGAAACTGCTGCACATCGATTCGAGCATCCTCGGCGACCACTCCGCTTCCCGCCAATTGAGCCGCGAAGTGGTTGAAGCCTGGAAAGCTGCCGAGCCAGGCATCACCGTGACCTACCGTGACCTGGCCGCCGATGCCATCAGCCACTTCTCCGCCCAGACGTTGGTTGCCGCCGGCACCAGCGCCGAATTGCGCGACGCGGCGCTGAAGCATGAAGCCGATCTCAGCGCGTCGGCAATGGCCGAGTTCCTCGCGGCTGATGCCGTAGTCATCGCGGCGCCGATGTACAACTTCAGCATTCCGACCCAGCTCAAGGCCTGGATTGACCGCATTGCCGTGGCCGGACAGACGTTCCGCTACACCGAAGCCGGTCCCGAAGGCCTGTGCGGTGGCAAGAAACTGGTGATTGTCTCCACGGCGGGCGGTTTGCATGCCGGCCAACCGAGCGGCGTGGGTCACGAGGACTACCTCAAGTTGGTGTTCGGTTTCCTCGGCATCACTGATATCGAATTCGTCCGTGCCGAAGGCCTGGCCTACGGTGACGACATGCGCACCAAAGCCATGAGCGAAGCCACGTTGCAGATCGGCCAGCAGTTCGCCGCTGCGTAAATCCTGCGTAAAGGCAGCAAGCGCTTCGGGCAACCTTCGCAAAACCCTGTATTCTCGTCGTCATTGGATGGCCGGGATGCAGGGTTTTGCTGCGTTCGGCGCCGGAGAACTGGCGCAGGTTATGCACGGCCAAGACTGCGAGCGACGGGGCCTTCCCGTGCGCTGGTGAGGGGTGGAAATTCGATGGCACGTTTTGGTGCAGCGTTGCTGCTTTGCTTGTTTGCCAGTTCCGCTTCAGTGCAGGCCGCACCGGGGCCGCATCCGCATTGGAGCGCCGGTTTCCATGAGCTGAATTTTCTGGATCCGCTGGATCAGCAGCCGATGCACGCCATCGCCTTTTATCCGTCCACCGACCGCAAACAATCCAGCCTGCTCGGCGGCTACCAGATCGATGCCGCGCCGGAGGCTCAGATCGCCATCGGCCGTTTTCCTCTGTTAATGCTGTCCCATGGCAATACCGGCACCCCATTGGCCCTGCATGACCTCGCCACCTCGTTGGCGCGCAAGGGGTTCGTCGTGGTGGCCGTGATTCATCCCGGCGACAATGTCCAGGACCACAGCCGGCTTGGCACCCTGAGCAACCTGTACGGGCGGCCGATCCAGATTTCCGAAGCCATCACCGCGACGCTCAATGACCCGATGCTCTCGCCGTTCGTCAACGCCGGGCAGGTCGGGGTGATCGGTTATTCGGCGGGTGGCGAGACCGCTTTGATCCTGTCCGGTGCGACGCCGGACCTCAATCGCTTGCGCCGCTATTGCAAGGAGCGACCGGAGGACCGGGACGCCTGCAACACCCAGGGCGAGTTGATCGCCGACCGCGACGACCTGCAACCGGTGGCCGACCCCAGGGTCCGGGCATTGTTGCTGATGGCACCGTTGAGCCTGAAGTTCGGCCGTCATACATTGGCCGATGTCCATGTGCCGGTGCTGCTGTACAGCGGCGATGGTGACAATCTCGTGGCTTTTGACAAGAACGCCGCTGCCTTGGCCCGCAAACTGCCCACCGCACCGGATTTCAAGACCCTGGCCGGCGCGGGGCATTTTGTCTTCCTGGCGCCGTGCACCGACGAGCAGATCGCCGCGATGCCGGCGCTCTGCACGGATGCCGATGGCGTCGATCGCAAGGACATTCACCGCACCATGATTTCCGAGGCCAGCCGCTTTTTCGGCGAGGCCTTGGGTAAGGCGACCCGGGCGGGGATGAAGACGGCTGATCAATAAGGTCATGCTGTTCACTTAGCGTTCGGGCTGATCTTCCGTTTCGAGTTGTTTGGTGTGTATATCCGTTTTTGCGGTAACGGCTGCTAATGGTTCCGCCCTTACGGCGGGTCACTTTTGAAAAGCGCAAAAGTAACCAAAACGCTTTATGCCCCACCACTCGGTGCCTCGCTAGGGCTCGGCATGCCCTCACTCCGGCATTGCTCCGTGGGCCGCCGCGAAGGGCCATCCATGGCCCAGCGCGGCTGTCCCGGCATCCATGCCGGGATGCCCACTGCGCAATGCCTGCGTTCGGCCATCGTGGTTAACGGGGCGCCCGAGATCAACGTCCTCGCCGAGGCGGCCTGATAGCCGACCTGGTTCTTGTTGGGACCGCGTTTCTCCTGTGGGAACGGGCTTGCTCGCGAAGACGGTGTGTCAGTTTGCGATGATGTTGGATGGGGTGGCCTCATCGCGAGCAAGCTCGCTCCCACAGGTTTTGTGGTGCACATGAATCTTGTGTCTGCTGAAGATCCAATGTGGGAGCGAGCTTGCTCGCGATAGCGGTGGCTCAGTCACATAGATACTGGATATACCCGGCTCTTGCTTTGCTTTGCTTTGCTTTGCTTTGCTTTGCTTTGCTTTGCTTTGCTTTGGATCTTGATCTTGATCTTGATCTTGATCTTGATCTTGATCTTGATCTGGACGCCCCGTTAAACCACGCTGGCCGAACGCAGGCATTGTGGAGTGGGCACCTCGGCATGGATGCCGAGGTAGCCGCGCTGGGCCATGGATGGCCCTTCGCGGCGGCCCACGGAGCAATGCCGGAGTGAGGGCATGCCGAGCCCTAGCGAGGCACCGAGTGGTGGGGCAAAGCGTTTTTGGTTACTTTTGGCGCTTTTCCAAAAGTGACCCGCTGTAAGAGCGGAACCATAAGCCGCCGTTACCGAAGAAACGGATATACACACCAGAGCACCGGGCTTTCTCAAAAGCCAAAAAACGACAGTGAACAGTATTACAAAGGCGCATTCATCGCCCGCCGCCGCAGCAGCAACGTCAGCCCCAGCCCGCTACCCGACAACAACGCAGCACAGAACAAAATCGACGAATAACCCAGGTTCAACGCCACCGCCCCCATCAGCGGCCCGGCAATCGCCAGCGCCAGGTCAAAAAACACCGCATAAGCACTCAAACCCGCCCCACGGCTGGTGTTCGGCACTTGCTTGATGGCCTCCACCCCCAGCGCCGGATACACCAGCGACAACCCGAAACCGGCCAGCCCGGCACCGACCAGGGCGAACGGAGTGGACGGCGCCAGCCATAGCAGTACCAGCCCAAGGGTTTCGATGCTCATGCAAGCGATGGCCGAGTTGAAGCCACCGAAGCGGGCGATGCTGGAAATGAACAACAGCCGCGCGAGAATGAAGCAGATGCCGAAGACTGTCAGGCACCAGGCCGCGCCAGTCCAGCCGCGACTGACATAAAACAGCGTAATGAACGTGGTGAGCGAGCCGTAGCCGATCGACGCCAGGCTCAGGCCCGCGCCGTACGGGGCAATGCGCGCAAACACCGCCCAGAAAGGCAGGCGCTCGCCGCGATTGACCGGCACCGACGGCTTGTTGCGCATCATCAACAGCGCAGCCCCCGCCAGCAACGACAACGCAATGCCCAGGCTGGCAAACCCCAGCTCACCCACCATCACCACCCCCAGCGGTGCTCCAATAGCGATGGCCCCATACGAGGCGATGCCGTTCCAGGAAATCGAGCGGGCCGTGTGCTCCACCCCCACCTGGCCCATGCACCAACTGATGGTGCCCACGCCAATCAGCCCCTGGGCCACGCCGCGCAACAAGCGGCCAGCAATCAGAATCAGCAGGCTGGGCAGGGGAAAGCTTTGCAGCAAGGTCGAAATCAGCGTCAGCACGCCACTGAGCACAATCCCCGCCAACCCGTAGACAATCGCCCGCTTGGTGCCGACGCTGTCCGACAACCGCCCGGCCATGGGACGGCTGAGCAGGGTCGCCAGGTACTGTGAACCGATCGTCAACCCGGCCACCACCGCGCTGAAGCCCAACTGTTCGTGGACATATCCGGGCAACACGGCAATGGGCAGGCCGATGCAGAGGAAGGCGATGAAGGTGTAGAAAACGATGGAGACGATCTGCAGGGTGATCGACAAGGAACTGGGGGCAGAGGAGGGCGTGGGCATGGGGCTCGTTCGCGGGCAGCGGTAAGAGAGCCTCATCATGGCGCGAGGTGGGGATAAAAGAAAGCAGGCTAACTAATGTATTGGGCAGACTGGGTGTTCAGGCGGGATGGATGCTGTGTGTGCCGGCGCCATCGCGAGCAAGCTCGCTCCCACAATGGATTTGGGTGTACGCAGCATTTGTGTACGCCACTAAACCCTGTGGGAGCGAGCTTGCTCGCGAAAGCGGTAGATCAGGCAATGATCATTCGACTGGCATGCCGAGTCGCGAGCAAGTTCGCTCTCACAGGGGCGTTACCCTTGGAATGCAAAAAGCCCCATCACAGTGGACGGGGCTTTTGACTTGCCGCTTTAAGCTTGCAACTCGGGGCTGCCCTTAGAACACCACACCCTGGCTGCGCAGGTAGTCGTCATAGGTGCCGCTGAAGTCGACCACGCCGTCGGCGCTCAGCTCGATGATGCGGGTGGCCAGGGACGATACGAACTCTCGGTCATGGCTGACGAAGATCAGCGTGCCCGGGTAGTTTTCCAGCGCCAGGTTCAGCGCTTCGATGGACTCCATGTCCAAGTGGTTGGTCGGTTCGTCCATCACCAGCACGTTCGGCTTTTGCAGGATCAGCTTGCCGAACAGCATGCGGCCCTGTTCACCACCGGAAATGACCTTGACCGACTTGAGGATCTCGTCGTTGGAGAACAGCATGCGGCCCAAGGTGCCACGAACCAGTTGTTCGCCGCCCTGGGTCCACTGGCCCATCCAGTCGAACAGGTTGACGTCGTCTTCGAAGTCATGGGCATGGTCCTGGGCGTAGTAGCCCAGTTCCGCGGCGTCGGTCCATTTCACGGTGCCGGCGTCCGGTTCCAGTTCATTGACCAGGGTGCGCAGCAAGGTGGTCTTGCCGATACCGTTCGGGCCAATGATCGCCACGCGCTCGCCGGCTTCGACGGTGAAGCTGAAATCCTTGAACAGCGGCTTGCCGTCAAAGCCCTTGGCCATGCGCTCGACAATGACCGCCTGGCGGTGCAGTTTCTTGGTCTGCTCGAAGCGGATGAACGGGCTGACACGGCTCGATGGCTTGACCTCGGCCAGTTGGATCTTGTCGATCTGCTTGGCGCGGGAGGTGGCCTGCTTGGCTTTCGAGGCGTTGGCCGAGAAACGGCTGACGAACGATTGCAGTTCGGAGATCTGGGCTTTCTTCTTGGCGTTGTCCGACAGCAGTTGCTCGCGGGACTGGGTCGCCACGGTCATGTACTCGTCGTAGTTGCCTGGGAACAGGCGCAGCTCGCCGTAGTCCAGGTCCGCCATGTGGGTGCAGACACTGTTCAGGAAGTGACGGTCGTGGGAGATGATGATCATCAGGCTCGAACGCTGGGTCAGCACGTTTTCCAGCCAGCGGATGGTGTTGATATCCAGGTGGTTGGTCGGTTCGTCGAGCAGCAGCACTTCCGGGTCGGAGAACAGTGCCTGGGCCAGCAGTACACGCAGTTTCCAGCCAGGCGACACTTCACTCATCGGGCCGAAATGCTGTTCGATGCCAATCCCCAGGCCCAGCAGCAATTCACCGGCGCGGGATTCGGCGGTGTAGCCGTCCATCTCGGCAAATTCGGTTTCGAGCTCGGCCACGGCCATGCCGTCTTCTTCGGTCATTTCCGGCAGCGAATAGATGCGATCGCGCTCGGCCTTGACCTTCCACAGCTCTTCGTGACCCATGATCACGGTGTCGATCACGGTGAATTCTTCGTAGGCGAACTGGTCCTGGCGAAGTTTACCCAGGCGCACGTTCGGCTCGAGCATGACCTGGCCACCGGACGGCTCGAGGTCGCCACCGAGGATTTTCATGAAGGTCGACTTGCCGCAACCGTTGGCGCCGATCAGACCGTAGCGGTTGCCCGCGCCGAATTTGACAGAGACGTTTTCGAACAGTGGCTTGGCGCCGAACTGCATCGTGATGTTAGCTGTAGAGATCAAAGGTTTATCCTGCGGAACATTCAGAGTAGCTAAGGGTGCGGCAGTACCTGTTCAGTACCTGTTTGCGCACGTCCCGACCGCGCAAAGGCGTCGCGGTCGCAAGCGCAAGGGTCCATCCGGCATAAGAGGACAGCAGCATACGGAGCGCCCGGCCCGGGTAGACGTGCGCCGAAGCCGCGGTTTGCGGCATCGGCCAAAGGGAGCGCGTGATAATTGGCGGCGATTGTACTGATCTGGCCGCATTAACGATAGGGTATTGCCCGGACAAGACAGTTTTTCACAACTTCAGGATAACTTTTGGTTACAAACTCTGGCTAAAATGCCACCTCACCCAATGCTATCTCCCTTGCCGCTTGGTTGGCCCGGAGACGCAGCCTGTTCACTCCCTGCATTGTGACGGACTTTCGTGAAGCTCATCATTGTCGCGATCTACCTCCTCTCCATCGGCTACGTTCACCTGCGTGGACGCGTGCGCCACAAGGTCGGACGCCAGTTGAGCGATCACTCGTCTTTTCTCGCACCGATCAATTGCCTGCTTTACCTGTGCTCGAAACTGCCCAACAGGCCTTTCCTGAGCCCGACGCAGTTCCCGGACCTGAGTCCGCTGCAGGCTCATTGGGAAGAAATCCGGGCCGAAGGCCAGAGCCTGCTGCGGGCGGGGGAGATCAAGCGTTCCAATCAGTACGACGACGTGGGCTTCAACTCATTCTTCAAGACCGGCTGGAAGCGCTTCTACCTGAAGTGGTACGGCAACAGCCATCCGTCGGCCATGAAATTGTGCCCACGCACCACCGAATTGGTGCAGAGCATCGGGTCGATCAAGGCGGCGATGTTTGCCGAGTTGCCGCCGGGGTCGAAGTTGGTCCGGCACCGCGACCCCTATGCCGGGTCCTATCGCTATCACTTGGGCCTGGAAACGCCCAACGATGCCGGCTGCTACATCAATGTCGATGGCGAGGCTTATCACTGGCGTGACGGCGAAGCGGTGATTTTTGACGAAACGTTCATTCATTACGCCGAGAACACCACCGACCAGAACCGCATCATCCTGTTCTGCGACGTGGAGCGGCCGATGAAGTTTCCCTGGGCCACGGCGTTCAACCGCTGGTTCAGCCGCACCGTGATGGCGGCGGCCGGCGCGCCCAACGACGCGGGCGACAGGACGGGCGGCCTGAACCGGGCATTCTCCAGACTCTACAAGATACGTTTGCAAGGCAAGGCCCTGAAAAAGCGCAACCGCAGGTTGTACTACCTGCAGAAGTGGGCATTTTTCGGTGGATTGCTGGCGATCTTCGTCTGGATCTAAATCCCGTAGGAGCTGGCGAAGCCTGCGATCTTTTGATCTTGATCTTTTCGCTTGCGACTCAATCGTTTGGGACAAGATCGCAGCCTCGTTGCACTCGACAGCTCCTACGCGCTCCTACGCGCTCTTACGCCCCATAGGTTTCAGTCGGTGGGTTTTTGCGCGTCCAGCTGTTCCCACATCCTGGCGGTAATCCGCTGGCGGTGGTTATAACCTTCCCAAGGATCGGCGCCCAAGCCCCTGGCCCGCTCCAGCGCGGTATAGATATCCCATTGCTGGGCGTTGCGCAGGGTCGACAGTTCGGCGCGGGCAATGGGCACCGAGACCGGCAGGCCTGGCCTGGCGCGCACTGAATAAGCGGTTACCGTGCTGGCCCCGCGGGCGTTGCGCAGGTAGTCGACGAATATTTTCCCGACGCGATTCTTCGGTCCCATGGTGGCGGTGATGCGCTCCGGCGCTTGCCGGGTCAGGAACTGGGAGATGGCCTTGGCAAACGCCTTGGTGGTGTCCCAGCCCTCGTTTCTCGCCAATGGCACGATCACGTGCATGCCTTTGCCACCGCTGGTCTTGAGGAAGGCCTGCAAACCCAGCTCGTCCAGCACCGCCAAGGTCATGCGGGTCGCCTCGATCATCGCGCTCCAGGGCAGTGACGGGTCCGGGTCCAGATCGAGGACAAACAGGTCAGGCGTCTCGATCCGGTCGTGGGTCGCGGTCCAGGTGTGCAGTTCCACCGCGCCCATCTGCGCCGCGCCCACCAGCGCGTGGACGTCGTCGATTTCCATCAGGGCGGCATGACCCGGGTCCAGATGCGGATCCAACTGTTTGATGTGGGGAATCTCCAGTCGATCGGCGTGTTTTTGAAAGAACAGTTCTTCACCGATACCGTCCGGTGCCCGCAGCAGCGCGACCGGACGCAGCTTGAGGTGCGGCAGGATCCAAGGGGCGATGTCCAGGTAATACTGGGCCAGCTCGGCCTTTTGCACGCCGCTGACACTGTCGATGACCCGATCAGGGTGGGTGATCGTCACACCGTCCACCTTGGCCGCGCTGGCTTTGTGACGACGCTGAGGTTTTGGCGCAGTGGGTTTTATCGGCAGGGGCTGCTCACGAACAACCTTGCTGGCGGGCGTATCAGGCGGCAAGCCCAGGAAAATAGCCTGCCGCACCTGGTTGTCGCGGGTCCACTCGGTGAATTCGATTTCGCAGGTCAGGGTCGGCTCGACCCATTGCACGCCGCGCCCCTGTGTACCGTTGAGCGGCTCAGCCAGTGGTGGAGTATCGCGCTGCTGGGTACACAGTTGCTCGTGCAATTGCTTGATTTGCGCCTGGCTGAACCCGGTGCCGACCCGGCCGGCGTATACCAGCCCCGTTGGCCCGTTGACGGCCAGCAACAACGCGCCGAAACCGCTGCGTTTGCCTTGGGGGCGGGTGAATCCGACGATGACAAAGGCTTGGCGCAGCCGACACTTGAGCTTTACCCAATCGTCGCTTCGCCTGGAAACGTAAGGACTGCCCAGGCGCTTGCCGACCACGCTGTCCAATGAGAGCGCGATGGCGCTTTCGAACATATCGTGTTGGCTGGCGGAAAATGATTCGGAGAAGCGCAGGCGCTTGCTGGCGTTGTTGCCGAGGGCTTTTTTCAGCGCCGCACGGCGTTCTTCCACCGGCGCCTGACGCAGGTCGACGCCATTGAGAAAGGGCGCATCGAACAGGAAATACACCATGTCGACGGTGCGGCTGATCTCGAAGGCCTCGCGCAGGGCAGCAAAATCGGAATGGCCGGTCTCATCGAGCAGGACCAGTTCGCCGTCGAGCCAACTGTCCCCCAGGTTCAACCCGGCCAAGGCGTCGGCATGCAACTTCAGCCGATCGGTCCAGTCCTGATGATTGCGGTTGTATAACCGGACTTCGCCGTCTTCGATGCGGGTCAGCAATCGATAACCGTGGAATTGGACTTCGTAGCGCCATTCACCGGTGGGGGGCTCCTCCACGGGCGTGGCCAACTGCGGCGCCAGGCGTTCGGGCAGGGCTGTCGTTGCGCCTTGGCCAGGGTTGCGGGGCGTCGTTGCGTCCGACTCGGCATTGGACAAACGAGCAGATTCACTCTCGGCGTTGGCCATGACAGATTCCCTTGTATTGCACACGCCAGGGGGTTAACCCCGGGAGGCCTTGGTGGCTTTTTTGGCAGGAGCGGATTTGCGGGTTTTCGCAGGTTTCGCCGGGGCCTTCCCGGCTGATTTATCGGGTGCCTTGCCCTTGCCGCCGAGGCTGCGCTTGAGCAACTCGGTAAGGTCGATGACATCGGCGGTCTTGCGTTGTTCTTCGCCAGGATCGGTTTCCACCGCTTCGAGTCGCCCCTCGTTGGCCTTCTTCTCCACCAGTTCCATGATTTTGTCCTCGAAGCTGTCGCGGTACGCCTGGGGCTCCCAGTCGCCGCTCATGTCTTCCACGAGGCGCTTGGCCATTTCCAGCTCGCCCTTGGCCAAGGTCGGGTTCGTGACCTCGTCGCCCAGCTCCAGTACATCCAGCTCGCGTACCTCGGCGGGCCAGCGCAGCATCACCAGTACCAGTGCCGTTTCAAGGGGCATGAGGGCGGCCAAGTGCTGGCGGGTATGCAGCACCACATGGGCCAGCGCTACTTTGTTGGTCTTGACCAGTGTTTCGCGCAGCAAGGCATAGACCTTGCCGCCGCGTTTGTCGGGCGCCAGGAAATAGGGCTTGTCGATGTTTTGCAGGGGGATTTTTTCGCTGTCGACAAAGGAAAAGATGTCGATGGTCTGGGTGGACTTGGGGTGGGCGGCGCGGATCTCGTCTTCGCTGATGAGCACGTATTGGCCTTTCTGGTATTCCACGCCTTTGACGATATCTTCCTTGGTCACCTCCTTGCCGGTGACCTTGTTGACACGCTTGTAGCCCACCGGGTCCATGCTGCGCTTGTCCAACCAGTCGAAATCCACGCCTTGGGATGCGGTGGCCGATACCAGCGCCACGGGAATGTGGACCAGTCCGAAACTGATTGCGCCTTTCCAGATTGCCCGTGCCATGGGGGTGTTTTCCTTGCCGGTGAGTGTCTCTCTGGTGACCTTCGGGCCTTGGGAAAAGTTTCCCCTGTGGGAGCGAGCTTGCTCGCGATGACGCCGGTACAGGCGCCATTGATGCAAACTGACCCACCGCCATCGCGAGCAAGCTCGCTCCCACAATGGTTCGGAGACGCTTGGTTACATCTTCACCGAGACATTTGCTTAACAAGGTCGAACCTGCGGCGTAGCGTGCTTTCGATATGCCTGAACCCAAGAGGTGCCCCCAATGAACAGGCTGATGATTGCCATCATGACGCTACTGCTGAGCGCCACTGCCCAGGCCGCCACGCCCAGCGATGGCCCGATGGTCCTGGCCCAGAACCTGCCGGGCAACAACAATCCCTATAACAGCCCGACGCGTCGAGCCAATCCCAACAGCATGCAGGGCACCCGGCCCAACGTGCCGACGATTCATAGCAATCCGACCGTGCCGGTGCCACGGCCTCCGACCCTGGAAAACGGCGGCATCGGCAATGGCTACCCCCGGTCCGGCCAGCCGTCGGGTTCGCCGCGACCGACCATCGAGTCTCCCACGCCACCCCGGAACAGCCAGAATGGCAATCGCTAGGCGCTGGAGCTGCTCTTTCAACACCGCAGAAGGAAATGTGCATGTTGCGTAAAACACCCTTGGCCGCATTCTGCGCCACTGCTGTCCTGACCCTTGCCTCGCCGGCCATCGCCGTGCCAACCCAGTCATTCAAAAGCGAGGAGGGCACCCTGGAAGTGACCACTGTGGTCAAGGGGCTGGAGCGCCCTTGGTCCGTTGCATTCCTGCCTGGCCAACAGGGCATGCTGGTGACGGAGCGAGAGGGCAACCTGCGCGTGGTCAGTCCCGACGGTAAGTTGTCCGCGCCCCTGAGCGGCGTGCCCGAGGTGTGGGCCAAGGGCCAGGGTGGCTTGCTGGACGTGGTGCTGTCGCCGGACTTCAAGCAGGACCGCACCGTATACCTGTCCTATGCCGAGGCGGGCGCGGACGGCAAGGCCGGCACCGCCGTGGGACGCGGGCAATTGTCCGAAGACCTCAAGAGCCTGAAGAACTTCGATGTGGTCTTCCGCCAGCAACCCAAGTTGTCCACGGGCAACCACTTTGGCTCGCGACTGGTCTTCGACCGCGACGGCTATCTGTTCATCACCCTGGGGGAGAACAACGACCGACCCACCGCCCAAGACCTGGACAAGTTGCAAGGCAAGGTCGTGCGCATCTACCCCGACGGCAAGGTCCCCGACGATAACCCCTTCGTCGGCCAGAAAGGCGTCCGTCCCGAGATCTGGTCCTACGGCGTTCGCAACCCCCAGGGTGCTGCCCTCAACCCGTGGAACGGCACCCTGTGGGAAAACGAGCATGGGCCCCGGGGCGGTGATGAATTGAACCTCATCGAGCGTGGCAAGAACTACGGCTGGCCGCTAGCGAGCCACGGCATCAATTATTCCGGCGCCCCGATTCCCGAAGCCCAGGGCAAGAGCATCGAAGGCGGCGTTGACCCCTTCCATGTCTGGCAGGTGTCTCCCGGGCTCAGCGGCATGGCGTTCTACGACCATGAGCGCTTCAAGGCCTGGCAACACAGCGTGTTCATCGGGGCCCTGGTGTCCGGTGAACTGATCCGCCTGCAATTGCAGGATGACAAGGTCGTTCATGAAGAGCGCCTGCTGGGTGAACTCAAGGCGCGAATCCGCGATGTTCGCCAGGGGCCGGATGGGTACCTGTATGTGCTGACGGATGAGGACGACGGGGCGTTGTACAAAATCGGACTCAAGTAACGCAACGTGTAGGAGCTGTCGAGTGCAACGAGGCTGCGATCTTTCCCCGAACTCTTGAATCTCAAGTGAAAGATCAAGATCAAAGATCGCAGGCTTCGCCAGCTCCTACAAAGCCCAGCGGGAGCAAGCTCCCTCGCCACAAGAGCGGATAGCATTTGATCTTTGCCATTGACTTGCCGCCAACGCACCGCTAATTTCCAGGCATGAATTCAACCGTACTGCGTAGCCAGCCAAGCATTATTACCGCCATTCCTTATTTGGCGGGCTAGCTGACGGCTGCACCGAACCCGCCCTGGAGGCGGGTTTTTTCTTTCTGTCTCCTGGGCTCCGACCGAACCAGGAGAACGCCATGACCACAGTCCACACCGAGCAAGCCCTGCTTGAGCACTACGTCAAGAAAATCCTCGCCGCGCCGGTCTACGAACTGGCGGTGCGCACGCCGCTGCAAGCGGCACCTGCGCTGTCCGAGGCCCTGGGCAACCGGATCCTGCTCAAGCGCGAAGACCTGCAACCGACCTTTTCCTTCAAGATCCGCGGCGCCTATAACAAGCTCGTGCACCTGACCGCGGAGCAGCGGGCCCGTGGCGTCATCACTGCCTCTGCCGGCAATCATGCCCAGGGCGTCGCGCTGGCGGCACGGGAACTGGGTATTTCGGCCAGCATCGTCATGCCCGTGAGCACCCCGCAGTTGAAAGTGCTGGGGGTGCGCAACCGCGGCGCCGAGGCGCTGCTGCACGGTGACAGTTTTCCGTTTGCCTTGGCCCATGCGCTGGACCTGGCCGAGCAGACCGGGCGGGAGTTCGTCTCGCCTTTCGATGACCCGGATGTGATTGCCGGGCAGGGCACCGTCGCCATGGAGATCCTGCGTCAGCATCCGGGCCGGCTGGACGCGATTTTCGTCCCGGTCGGTGGCGGGGGGTTGATCGCGGGCATCGCCGCCTACGTCAAATACCTGCGCCCGGACGTTCGCATCATCGGTGTCGAGTCGCAGCACTCTGCCTGTCTCCAGGCTGCGCTGGCCGCTGGGGAGCGGGTCACCTTGCCCGAGGTGGGAACCTTTGCCGACGGCGTGGCCGTGGCGCAGATCGGCGCCCATGGCCTGGATATCTGCCGATTCTGTGTCGATGAGGTGATGACGGTGACCAACGACCAACTGTGCGCTGCGAGCAAGGACATCTATGACGACACCCGTTCCATCACCGAACCCTCAGGCGCGTTGGCGGTGGCCGGGATCAAGCAATACGTGGCGCGCACGGGGGTGCGAGGCGAGACCCTGGTGGCGATCGATTCCGGCGCCAACATCAACTTCGACAGTTTGCGCCATGTAGCGGAGCGGGCCGCGTTAGGCGCAACGGACAGTGCCGCATGACCCACCGCTATCGCGAGCAAGCTCGCTCCCACAAGGATTTGTGGTGGGGTCATAAACTTCAGCTACACCGCCGACCCCTTGTGGGAGCCGAGCTTGCTCGCGATGACGGCAGTCTATTCAACATCAATGTAAGCTGATCCACTGAGAGCACGAGCAAACCCGCTCGCGTCGAACAATTTTTGAACAAGGCGACGGGCGCCCGCCCAGGTGCCTGCAATTGAGGCTACTCTAGCTTTCGACATGCTCGCCACGATTGCACTTTGCATGGAAAACCCGCCGTTTCCTTGCATTTTGCACGAGAGGTCCGATTGGTCTCGACGCTAAGCGATTGATTTATATCAGTGCGCTGTCTCGTCAATAAGGGCATATTTTTTGCGGGATAGTCTTGGAGTTCGATCAGGGAGTTCGCTTTCACGAGCTCAATAATAGAAACGCCAAAAAGAACGAACGGCACGGTATTCATAGTCCCAGTCCGCAGGGAAGTAAACGGACGAACATACCGCCGTCGTGAACATAAATTGGCCGCCTCAACAGGAGAGAGTCGCCATGTTTTTATCTGCCCTCGAAATGCGAAACATCATTGAAAGCAGCTTGCTGCCCAAGCGCTCGCAATGCACGTTGTCACCTGAGCTGACGATGACGATCAAGATCTTCGATGACCACAAGACCGATCATGTGGCCTTGGTCAAGACCGATATCCATGCCAGGAAACTCACCGGCTGCCGGGCCATCAACGACCTGATCGCCGAGTTGCGTACCGAGCTTGACCACAACCCTGCCGCTGGCAATCATTTTCAACAGCAACACCAGCGAATGACCGGGCGCTGAGTACGGCCTTGTCCTTGTCAGTCTGACGCTCGGGTCCGGCGATGTCCGAACCCGGCGTACAGTTCTCCAGCGGTCCTGCGCACCTCAGCCCAGTTGCTGTCGGTAAGGCAGGTCCGGACCGGTTTTGCCGCACGTCAGGGCGGCGGCTCGAATAGCGAACTCCAGCATTGCGCTGATCTGCTCCCGGGTCAGGGTGCGCACGCCTTCGACCGAATCCAATTGCTGTTCGGTCAGCCACGCAATCAGCGCGGCCTGGAAGGTGTCGCCCGCACCCACGGTGTCGGCTATTTTCACCGGGCACGCCGGCAGCGACCATGTACCGTGTTGGCGACTGAAGACCGTAGCCCCCTGGCCGCCACGGGTCAGGAAGACCATTTGGCAACGGTGCCCCAGCCAACCTTTGATGATCGCCTGGGGCTCGATGCCTGGATAGAGCAGGTCCAGATCTTCGTCACTGACCTTGATCAGGTCGGCGTATTGCACCAGTGTCGCGATTCGCGAGCGCCACAGCTCAATGTCTGGCTGCGGGTTGAGCCGCACGTTCGGGTCGAGGCTGATCAGGCGTTGGCCACTTTCCCGTTGCACCAAGGCCAGGAGCGTGTCCGCAATGGGCTGCACCACCAGCGAGAACGAGCCGACATGCAAGCCACGCACCTCAGGGCCGAGGTCCGGTAGATCGGCCAGGCTCAGTTGTCGGTCGGCACAGCCTTCGCCACGAAAGCTGTAGTGGGGCGAGCCGTTGGCGCCTACGGCGACCATCGCCAGGGTGGTCGGGGCGTCGAAGTCCATCAGGTATCGAGCGCTGACACCTTCGTTGAGCAGCACCTGCTGCAGGCGCCGTCCCAGGTAATCGGTGGACAGGCCGGCAAAGAGTGCCGATTCAATGCCCAGGCGGCGCAATCCCACCGCCACGTTGAACGGCGAGCCGCCGGCAATCGCCTTGTAGTTCACCTGGGAGGCAGGGCCGTCCGCCTCGGTCCCACTGAAAAAATCAAACAGCGCTTCACCACACACCAGATACATAGTTGCCCGCTCTCAAAGGGTTGCGACGTGTTGTCGATAACGTTCATAAGCCTGCTGGGACGCCGCGACATGGGCGGCGACTGGCCGGGTTTCGCTGGCCGGGTCGAGCTTGACGCAGCGCTCGCACAGTTCAGCCAGGCCGTCTTGTTGGCCTGAATGGCACCACGCTGCCTGGATCGCCGCACCCAACGCCGCTGCTTCGCTTTGTTCGGTACAAATGACGGTGGTGTCCATGATGTCGGCGACGATCTGCCGCCACACTGGGCTCTTCGAACCGCCGCCGATCAGCCGAATGCTCTGGGCCTTGAGCCCGTTGGCCCGCAACAGGTCCAAGCCATAGCGCAAACCGAAGGTCGTGCCTTCGACCACGGCGCGGCACAGGTTGGCCCGGGTCAGGTTGGTGGTGGTCAGGCCCAGCAGGCTACCCGTGGCATGGGGCAGGGCAGGCACCCGCTCGCCGTTGAGGAACGGCAGCATCGACACACCTTCTGCGCCAATCGGGGCCTGGACCACCAAGGCGTTGAAGGCGTCGATGTCCAGGTCCAGCAGCTCGCGGATCGCTCCGGTGGCGGTGGTCAGGTTCATGGTGCAGATCAGCGGCAGCCAGCCCCCACTGGAAGAACAGAACGTCGCCACTGACGGTTGCGGGCTGACCGTGGGCTCTGCGGCATAGGCGTAGACCGTGCCGGAGGAACCGAGGCTCATGGTGATCACGCCGGGCTGGATATTGCCGGTGCCGATGGCGCCCATCATGTTGTCGCCACCGCCACTGGCCACCACTGCGTCGGGGGTGATGCCCAGGTGCTGGGCAATGGCCGGCAGGATGCGTCCCACCGGCTGATGGGCCTCGATCAGCTCCGGCAGCGCCGCTTGCAAGCGTCCGCTGGGGTCGATGTGTTGCAGCAACGGCACGTCCCATTGGCGGGTGCGCACGTTGAAGTAGCCGGGCCCCGAGGCATCGCCGTATTCGCTGCTATGGCGACCGGTGAGCCAGAAATTGAGGAAGTCGTGGGGCAGCAGGACGCTGGCGATGCGTTCGAACAACTGGGGATGTTGCTCCCGGGTCCAGAGCAGTTTGGAAACCGTGTAGCCCGGCGCGATCACCACGCCGAGGCGTTCGAGGCTGCCGTCTTCGCCGCCCAGGTGGGTCAGGAGCCGATCGTTTTCCGGCGTCGTCTCGGTGTCGCACCACAGCTTGGCCGGGCGCAGGACTTGGCCCTGGTCGTCAAGCAGCACCAGACCATGTTGCTGGCCGGACACGCCGATGCCGAGGATCGCCTGGCCATCGACCCCGGCGGCGGCCAAGGCCTGGTGCGTCGCCTGGGTGAACGCATCGAGCCATTGCTGGGTGTCTTGTTCGCGGCGACCGTTGGCCCCGCTGATCATGCTGTGGGCAGCGGCGCCCTGGCCGAGCACCTGGCCGCTGAGCGCATCCAGGATCAGCGCCTTGGTGCCTTGGGTGCCGCAGTCGATGCCCAGGAACAGTTGTTGGTTTGCCATGGAAATCCTCGGTCGTCAGAACCAGCAGGTAATAGCAGTTTGGTCAGCAACCACACGATCTGTGGCGAGGGAGCTTGCTCCCTCGCCACAAAAAGCGGTTCGCGGTCGAGGGCTAGTTCGCCTCGGCCAGCACCCGCTCAAGTGTTCGTGTGACCCCGTGCTCGCGCAAGCTGTTGCAGCACCATTGGAATGCTGCCACGAATTCCGGAGAGCGGGGGATCGCGGTGCCAAAGATTTCCTCCACCTCCAGCACCCGCTGGGTCACCAGCGCATCGTCGGCCACCAAGGCCTGGCAGAACGCCGCCCGTGGGTCCGGGATCGAGTACGTCACGCCGTTCTCGTCCACGCCCTTCAAGTACACCGCCCAGGCCGCAACGACCAGCGCCGCACGGCGAGTTTCGCCGCCGTCGGCGATCAAGCGGTTGATGGTCGGGACGGTGAATTTTGGAAACTTCGACGAGCCGTCCGAACAGACCCGTTCCAACTGGTCGGCAATCGCCTGGTTGGAAAAACGCTCCACCAGGGTGTTCTTGTAGTCGTTCAGGTCGATGCCCGGTACTGGCGCCAGTTGCGGCGTCACGTCCAGGTCCATGTAGGCGCGCATGTAACGCACGAACAGCGGATCGTTCATGGTTTCGTGGACGAAGCGATAGCCCTTGAGAAAGCCCAGGTAGGTCAGCGCCAGGTGACTGCCGTTGAGCAGCTTGATTTTCATCTCTTCATAGGGGGAAACGTCATCGGTGAACTGCACGCCGACCTTTTCCCAGGCCGGACGGCCGCTCACGAATTTGTCTTCCAGCACCCATTGCACAAACGGTTCGCAGACCACCGGCCAGGCGTCGTCGATGCCGTGTTCGTCATGCAGCTGCAAGCGATGGGCGCCGCTGGTCATCGGGGTAATACGATCGACCATGGCGTTGGGAAAGCTCACGTTCCCGTCGATCCATTGGCCCAGTTCCGGGTCGCGCAGCGCGGCAAACGCCAGCAGCGCCTTGCGCGTGACGGCACCGTTGTGGGGCAGGTTATCGCAGGACATCAGCGTGAACGCTGGCGTCCCCGCGGCGCGGCGCTTGGCCAGGGCGGCACAGAGGAAGCCGAAGACGGTCTTCGGTGCCTCGGGGTGGGCGAGGTCGTGCTGGATCTGCGGCAGGTGGGCCATGAACTCGCCATTGCTGTCGTCGATGCAATAGCCACCTTCGGTGATGGTCAGCGAGACGATGCGGATCTGCGGCTCGGCCAGTTTGTCGATCAGCGCCTGGGCGCCGTCTTCGGCCAGCAACATGTCATTGATCGCGCCGATCACGCGGACTTCGGTGTCATCGGTGTCGCCCAGTTCGTACAGGGTGAACAGGTAGTCCTGGCCGGCCAGGTCATCCCGGGCACGCCGATCCTCGGCCCGCAGGCCCACGCCACAGATGGCCCAGTCCAGGTCAGCGCCGGTGTTCATCAGCGCATCGGTGTAGTACGCCTGGTGCGCTCGGTGGAAACCACCGACGCCGATGTGGGCGATGCCCTGGCGGATATCGCTCAAGGGGTAGGCCGGCAGGGCGACTTCGGGGTTGAGGTTGTGCAGGTTTTGTCGGTTGAGTTTCATCGCAAGTCTCGGCAATCAGGCGGCGGCGCGCAGCGCGCGGTTCACCGCGACGCCCTCGGCATCGAATAAATGGCAGTGTTCAGCGTCCAGGTGCAGGCTCAACTGCTCGCCGAAACGGCTCGCCAGGTCGCCGCGAACGCGCATGGTCAAGGCTTCGCCGGAGGCCGTGACGACGTGACAGAAGGTGTCGCTGCCCAGCCGCTCGCTGACGTCTGCGGTGACTTGCAACGTGCAATCGCCCGGTTGCGCCAGGTTCAAGTGTTCCGGACGAATCCCGAGGGTCACCGCAGCGCCGACGCTCAGGTTGGCGCCGCTGCGCGGCAGATTGATGCGTGTACCGGCGTCCAGCAGTACATCACAACCCTGGCCGTCCAGGGCGGTAACCTTGCCCTTGAGGAAGCCCATTTTCGGTGTGCCGAGGAACCCGGCGACAAACAGGTTGGCCGGCTGGTGATACAGCTCCAGCGGCGAGCCGACCTGCTCGATGCGCCCGCCGTTGAGCACCACCACCTTGTCAGCCAGGGTCATGGCTTCGACCTGGTCGTGGGTCACGTAGATCATGGTCGCCTGCAACTCTTTGTGCAGGCGCGCCAGTTCCAGGCGCATCTGCACCCGCAGGGCCGCGTCGAGGTTGGACAGCGGTTCGTCGAACAGGAAGATTTTCGGGTTGCGCACGATGGCCCGGCCGATCGCCACGCGCTGGCGCTGGCCGCCGGACAATTGCTTGGGCTTGCGCTCGAGCATCGGCCCCAATTCCAGGATTCGCGCCGCTTCATTGACCTTCTTCTCGACGTCGGCTTTGGGCACGCCGGCCAGGTCGAGGGCGAAGGACATGTTTTTGCGCACGCTCATGTGGGGGTACAGGGCGTAGGTCTGGAACACCATCGCCAGGTCGCGCTTGGCCGGGCTAACTTCGGTAATGTCCCGGCCATCCAGTTCGATGGTGCCGTCGCTGACCTCTTCCAGGCCGGCGATCAGTCGCAGCAGCGTGGACTTGCCGCAGCCCGACGGGCCGACGAAAACCACGAACTCGCGGTCGTTCACCTCAAGGTCGATGCCCTTGATGATGGAGAAGCCTTCGAAACCCTTTTGCAGATTCTTGATTTTCAGGTTGGCCATGATGATGGGCCTCCACTTCTGATTATTGTGTAGGGCGCGTTACTTCACCGCGCCGAAGGACAAACCACGCACCAGCTGTTTCTGGCTGATCCAGCCAAAAATCAGGATCGGCGCGCAGGCCAGGGTCGAGACGGCCGACAATTTGGCCCAGAACAAACCTTCCGGGCTGGAATAGGAGGCGATCAGCGCTGTCAGCGGGGCGGCCTTGGAGGAGGTGAGGTTCAGCGACCAGAACGCCTCGTTCCAGCACAGGATCAGCGACAGCAACACGGTGGATGCCAGGCCGCCCTTGGCGATTGGCAGCAGCACGCGGACCATTTCCTGCCAGAGCGTGGCGCCATCCAGACGTGCCGCTTCGAGGATGTCGCGAGGGATGTCCTTGAAGTAGGTGTAAATCATCCAGACCACGATAGGCAGGTTGATCAAGGTGTAGATAATGATCAGCGCGATCCGCGTATCCAGAAGGCCAAATTGCTTGGCCAGCAGGTAGATCGGCATCAGCACACCCACCGGTGGCAGCATTTTGGTGGAGAGCATCCACAGCAGCGTGCCTTTGGTGCGCTGGGTTTCATAGAACGCCATGGAGTAGGCCGCCGGCACCGCGATCAGCAGGCAAAGGGCGGTGGCGCTGAAGGAAATCACCACCGAGTTCCAGGCGAAGCTGAAGTAATTGCTGCGCTCGTTGATGTGCAGGTAATTCTCCAGGGTCGGCGCGAAGATGAACTGCGGCGGCGTGGCGAACGCGTCGATTTCGGTCTTGAAGCTGGTCAGCACCATCCAGAAGATCGGAAAGAAGATCACGATCGCGATGGCCCAGGCCAGCGTGCCCAGCAACAGGCTCTGCAGGCGACGGGATTGTTGAAGAGTCATGGCGACGGCCTCAATGCTTGTCGGTGAGGTTTTTGCCGATCATCCGAACCAGGATGATGGCGGCGATGTTGGCAATGACCACGGCAATCAGGCCACCGGCCGACGCCATGCCGACGTCGAACTGCACCAGCGCCTGGTTGTAGATCAGGTACGCCAGGTTGGTGGAGGCGTAGCCGGGGCCACCGTTGGTGGTGGTGAAGATCTCGGCGAACACCGACAACAGGAAAATTGTCTCGATCATCAGCACCACGGCAATCGGCCGGGCCAGGTGCGGCAGGGTCAGGTGCCAGAAAATCGCGATGGGGCCGGCACCGTCCTGGCGGGCTGCTTCTTTCTGTTCCTGGTCCAGCGACTGCATGGCCGTCATCAGGATCAGGATCGCGAAGGGCAGCCATTGCCAGCTGACGATGATAATGATCGACAACAGCGGGTAATGGGCCAGCCAATCCACCGGCTGGGCGCCGAACAGCTTCCAGACCGAGGCGAGGATGCCCGACACGGGGTGGAAGATCAGGTTTTTCCAGATCAGCGCACCGACCGTGGGCATGATGAAGAACGGCGAGATCAGCAGCACACGGACGATGCCGCGACCGAAAAACTCACTGGCCTCCAGCAGCGCGCTGATCAATACCCCGAGGACAATGCTGATCAACAGCACGCTGCCCACCAGCAGCAGGGTATTGGTGGCGCCGGGCATGAACCCCGAGTCGGTCAGGAAATAGGTGAAGTTCTCCAGCCCGACGAATTCGTTTTCGCCGGGGTAGAGCAGGTTGTAGCGGATCATCGAGAAGTAGACGGTCATGCCCAGCGGCACGATCATCCACAGCAGCAACAAGGCCACCGAAGGGCTGACCAGGAACCAGCCGGGGTTGGCCAGGCGGATCTTGCGCACCGGCGGCGGAGCGATCTCGATGGGGGCTTTGGCGGTTGTAGTTGAGCTATTCATGGCATTGAACCGATTTTATGCAGGTCTACAAAAATCCATTGTGGGAGCGAGCCTGCTCGCGATAGCGGAGGGGCAGGCAACATAGATGTTGAATGTGCCGGCCTCATCGCGAGCAGGCTCGCTCCCACATTGACGAGTGGATTACTTGGGATACCCAGCGCGTTTCATCTCGCGTTCGGTGGTGGACTGCGCGGCGGTCAACGCCTGGTCCACGGTCTGCTGGCCGGTCAGCGCGCCCGAGAAGAACTTGCCCACCTGGGTGCCGATGGCCTGGAATTCGGGGATGGTCACCAACTGAATGCCGATGTAGGGCACAGGCTTGAGGGTAGGGGCTTTCGGGTCGGCGACTTTCAACGATTCCAGCGTCACTTTGGCAAACGGCGCGGCCTTCATGTATTCGTCGCTGTAGGTCGAAGTGCGGGTGCCCGGTGGCACGTTGGCAATGCCGTCGGTCTTGGCGACCAATTGGTTGTACTCCTTGGACGTTGCCCAAGTGGTAAAGACCTTGGCCGCGTCCTTGGCTTTGGAGCTGGTCGGGATGGCCAGGGACCAGGAGTACATCCACGAGGTGCCTTTGTCGGTTTTCTCGTGGGGGGCGAAGGTGAATCCGACGTGATCGGCCACCTTGCTCTGGGTCTTGTCGGTCACGAACGAGCCGGCGACGCTGGCGTCCACCCAGATGGCGCACTTGCCGCTGTTGAACAGCGCCAGGTTTTCGTTGAAACCGTTACTGGACGCACCCGGCGGGCCGGATTTCTTCATGTTGTCGACGTAGAAGTTCAGGGCATCCTTCCACTCCGGCCCGTTGAACTGCGGCTGCCACTTCTCATCGAACCAGCGCGCGCCAAAGCCGTTGGCCAGGGTCGTGACCAGCGCCATGTTCTCGCCCCACCCGGCCTTGCCCCGCAGGCACAGGCCATATTGCTCCTTGGATTTGTCGGTGAGCTTTTGCGCGAACTCACCGATCTGAGTCCAGGTCGGGTGTTCGGGCATGGTCAGCCCTGCGTTCTTGAACAGGTCCGTGCGGTAATAGGTGATCGAGCTTTCGGCGTAGAGCGGCAGGGCGTACAGCGAGCCCTTGACCGACAAGCCATCGCGCACGGACGGGAAGACGTCATCGAGATCGTAGGAGGCCGGCAGGTCTTTCATCGGTTCCAGCCAACCCTTGGCACCCCAGAGTGCGGCTTCGTACATGCCAATGGTCAGCACGTCGAACTGTCCGCCTTGGGTGGCGATGTCGGTAGTCAGGCGTTGGCGCAGCACGTTTTCTTCAAGCACCACCCAATTGAGCTTGATGTCCGGATGCGCGGCCTCGAACGTTTTCGAGAGCTTTTGCATGCGGATCATGTCGCTGTTGTTGACGGTGGCAATGGTGAGGGTCTCTGCGCCGAAGCTGACGCTGCTGAGGGTCATGCAGGTGGAGACAAGCAGAACTTTTACCGAAGGTTTCATCGCGCACTCCTTTTCCGCGCCCGAAGGCTGCAGAAGGACAGTTATTGTTTTTGTGTCTTCCGGATGAAGGGAAGAATGTGCGCTGATTACAGCCTTCTATGGACGGCGTGACAAATCATCCGTCGCACTTTGACTGATACTTTTTTGCACTGAAGAGGGAGTGAGGCGAGCAAGGAGCTTGTGGCGAGGGAGCTTGCTCCCGCTGGGGCGCGCAGCGGCCCTGTCTTTTGGGGCTGCTGCGCAGCCCAGCGGGAGCAAGCTCCCTCGCCACAGAGGCGGTGTGTCAGGGCAAAAAGGTCAGCCCTGATTCTGCTCGGTCAACCGCTGCACCGCCAGCCGCCGGTAGTGGGACGGGGTCATGCCCTTGAGCTGCTGGAAGCGCCGGTTGAAGTTGGAGATGTTGTTGAAGCCCGATTCAAAGCACACGTCCGTCACCGGTTTGTCGCCGTCGGCCAGCAGCTCGCAGGATTTGCTGATGCGCAGGCGATTGACGAATTCGATGAAGCAGCGGCCAGTGGCCTGTTTGAACACCCGGCTGAAATAGGTGGGCTTCATGCCCAGGTGCTCGGCGACTTCTTCCAGGGGCAGTTCCCGGGCGTAATGGGCAAAGATGTAGTCCACCGCACGGTTGGTGCGGTCGATGCTGTGCTCGTCCGCCGTTTGCGGGGCGTTCGTGCCGGACAGCAGTTGGTAGTCATCCGTGGCGGCCAGCAGCTCCATCAGGATGAAAAAGTGCCCCAGGCGGCTCATGCCCTGGGAATCGGCGATGCGCTGCATCAGGGTCATGGCCTGGCGGATGGTGCGCTTGCAACGGAACTCGATGCCGTATTGGGCGCGTTCGAGCAACGGCGCGACCGTCTTGAGCTCGGCGAATACCTGATGGCCGCTTTCGAACAACTCGTCGGTGAAGTTCACCAGCATGTCGCGCTTGGGCACCACTTCGTCCTCGGCCACCTGGCTGATCCAGTTGTGGGGCAGGTTGGGGCCGGTGAGAAACAACGACTGGGGGTAGAAGTTGCCGATGTAGTCGCCAATGAACACCTTGCCGGAACTGGCGACGATCAGGTGCAGCTCGTATTCCTTGTGGAAATGCCAACGCACCAGCGGGCAGGGGAAACCATGCTGGCGGTAGATGATGGACAGCCCGTTATGGTCGTCCATCAACTCGTAGGAAGGGTCGGTGACTCTGGCTGTTCGGGTCATGGGCCTGGCGCTTTTATTATTATCGCCGCTGAATAATGCCCCCTTCGCCAGGCAGGTGCCACCCTGGTGTCTAACCGTTGCGGTTTTTTTCTTCGATCCACTGGGACATGTATTGGGTGCTTTTGTGCTGGTGGTGACGCAGCATGCTGCCGGTGAAATTGTCCCGGCGTCGTTGCGCCAGGTTCGCCCGGCAAGCGTTGAGGCTGTCGATCAGCGCTGGCCCATGGACCTGTCGCCGGTAGCGGCTCGCCAACAGCGACAGGCCTGCGTCCCGAGCCTGAGCCCAGCGCTCCGGGTCGCTGTACAACTGCACGGCTTCGCGGGCGATGGCTTCGGCACTCTGGGCAATCGCCCCGGGCCAGGGCAGGTCGCCGTGCATGGCTTCGGCCCCCACGGGCGTGGTGACGTTGGGGGTGCCGCAGAGCATGGCGTCGATCAGCTTGCCTTTGATACCCGCGCCGAAACGTAATGGTGCCAGGCAGATGCGTGCGGCCGACATGACCTGCAAGGCGTCTTCGGCCCAGTTCATGATGTGAAAGCCTTGGGCCGGGTTGTGCAGCGCGGCGGCCTTCGGCGGGGTATAGGCGCCGTACAGGTGCAGTTGCGCGCCGGGGAGGTGTTGGCGGATCAGCGGCCAGATGGCGTTTTTCATCCAGAGCACGGCGTCCCAGTTCGGCGCGTGGCGGAAGTTGCCGATGCTGAGGAAATGCGCCCGCTCCTCGAACGGCACAAACGGTTGGCTGGGCAGTTCCAGCATCAACGGGCACCAATGCAGCAGGTTGCGGGGCAGCTTGAAGTGTTCCACCAACAGTTCGATTTCAACCTCGGACACCATCAGGTTGAGGTCGCAGCGGTACAGGGCGGCGATTTCCCGCTTGGCCAGGTCGGTATCGGCCATTCGTTGGAATTCCTCGTCCAGGGCCGGGGCGAAGAGGTCGCTGAAATTTTCGCTCGCGTCATCGCGCTTCAGGCGCTCCTTCAGGCGCTGATGCCGGGCGTGGCGCAGGCTTTGCAGATCGGAGGTCTCCAGCACCCGCAGGGCACCGGGGCAGTGCTTCTCGACCCGCCAGCCGAACTGTTCTTCCATCATGAACTGGTCGAACAGCACGCTGTCGGGCGCAAGTTCCTGAATGAACGCGTCGAAGCTGCTGTTATTGAGTTCGATGGGCACTTCGCGGATGCCCAGCGCGACCAGGTCGGCACGCTGCTCGCCGGGGCCGGCCGGGCTGCTGAAGGTGCTGTCCCAGCCTTCGCCAAGGAAGGTGTCGAGGATCTGCATGACGTGCCCACTGGCAGCCGATGAGCGAGGCTCGGGCCAGACATAGCCGATAACCAGGACCTTGGTGGCGGTGGGGTGGTGCAGGAGCGGGGAGTTCCTTGGTGCGAATCAGACGCCATCGGCGCGCGGGGCGCCGATAGTGACCAAGAATGCGTTCCGGCTCAAGAAAGAATGCGTTTGACCTTGTCCCGCAACTGATCGATGGAGAAGGGCTTGCCAATTACCGACATGCCTTCAGGTACATCGATGCTTTCGGCATAACCGCTGGCAAACAGCACCGGCAGTTGCGGCCGAACGAGTCGAGCCTGCTTGGCCAGTTCCCGTCCGTCCATTACCGGCAGGCCGACGTCGGTCATTATCAGGGCGATGTCCTGTTGGTCGTCGTTCAAAAACGCCAGCGCCTGCTCGCAACCGTCCGCTTCCAGCACCCGATACTCCAATTCCTCCAGCACATCGACGATCAACATCCGCACGATGTCGTCATCTTCGACTACCAGGATGGTGGACTGGGTGGCGGCATTGGCGGTGGACATAGATACATTCTCGAAAGATGGAAAGGGGAGGGAGTATGAAAAGAAACGGCCTCATTCATGAGTAAGTGCCAAGGCAGCACAAGTTCCCTGGGTTGTACAAGAAAGGATCTATAGTACAAGAGCTGACAAGGATAGTCGCTTCCTTGCTACAAGGCAGGCCGTCGCGGGATCTGCGCCTTTGACTCGTCAGAAAATGTGGATCCAAGCGCGGTTTTTCGGGCAAACTCCACGGTTTTCAACTGTCCACCAAGGCCCTTTTCCATGACTCCTTCGTCTTCGGTTGACGAACAAAGTTTTCGCAAACTCCTGAGCCGCAATATCAGCCTGCCGCTGGGCATGGGCGCGCTCAGCGCGGTGTTTTTCATCATCCTTATCACGTACCTGCTGTCGGTGATCCAATGGGTCGGCCACACCGACAGGGTGATCAATAACGCCAACGAAGCGCTCAAGCTGAGCGTGGACCTGGAAACCGGCATGCGCGGCTACCTGTTGAGTGGCGACGAGCATTTCCTCGACCCCTACGAAGTGGCCAAGCCACGGATCGCCGTGGCGCTGGACACTTTGCTGGAATTGACAGCCGACAACCCCGTCCAGGTCGACCGCCTGCACAAGATCCAGGCACTCCAGACCGAGTGGTCCAATTACGCCCAGGGCATGATCGACCTGCAGCGCAGCAGCGGCGATTACCGGGGCGCGGTGAAGGCCGGGCGCGGTAAGCGTCTGACTGACGAAATTCGTCAGTCCTTCGAAGAGGTCGTCGAGACCGAGCAGCAGTTGCGTGCGGCGCGTAACCTGGATGTGCGCACCACGACCGTCTGGAGCATTGCCCTTTACCTGTTGTTTGTCGCGGCGGTCAGCGGATTGCTGGCCTACGTCGGTCGCCGGGACCTGTTGAACCTGTCCGAGAGCTACAGCGCCAGCCTGAAAGTCCAGCAGCGCAGCGCTTTACACCTGGAGAAGCAAGCCTGGCTGCGTAATGGCCAGACGCAACTGGCCGAGCAAGTCCTGGGACAACTGTCGCTGAACCTGCTGGGTCGCAACATCCTGCAGTTCTGCGCGAAATACCTGGACGTCGCTGTCGCGGCACTTTATGTGCGGGAAGAGAACGGTGTCCTCCGGCGCGTCGCCGCCTACGGCCTGTCCCGGGAGGATGAAGAACAGCAGCAGGTGATCGTCGCCGGTGAAGGCATCGCGGGCCAGGCCGTGCAGCAGGGGCGCCTCATCCGCCTGGACGACGTGCCGCACGACTACCTGAAAGTCAGCTCCGGCTTGGGACAGGGCCTGCCCAACAGTGTGTTGGTGGTGCCGACAAGTGACGATGACCGGATCAACGGTGTCGTCGAACTGGGGTTCCTGCGGCCATTGACCGAGCGAGACGTCGAGCTGCTGGAGCTGATCGCCGGCAATATCGGCACCTCCATCGAGGCCGCCCGTTATCGTCAACGCTTGCAGGAAGTGCTGGCCGAAACCCAGCAGTTGAACGAGGAACTGCAAGTCCAGCAGGAAGAACTCAAGACCGCCAATGAAGAGCTGGAAGAACAGTCGCGCATCCTCAAGGAATCCCAGGCCCACCTGGAAGCCCAGCAACAGGAGCTGGAGCAGACCAATGAGCAATTGGCCGAGCAACGCGACGCCATGGACCAGAAGAACAGCGAGCTGAACCTGGCCCAGATCCAATTGCAGGAGCGCGCCGAAGAGCTGCAGCGTTCGAGCAAGTATAAATCCGAATTCCTGGCCAACATGTCCCACGAGCTGCGCACGCCGCTCAACAGCTCGCTGATCCTGTCCAAGCTGCTGGCGGAGAATCCGCAACAAAACCTCAGCGAAGAGCAGGTCAAGTTTGCCGAGTCGATCTACTCCGCCGGCAACGACCTGCTGAACCTGATCAACGACATTCTCGACATCTCCAAGGTCGAGGCCGGAAAACTGGAAGTGCGCCCGGAAAACACCAGCGTGCAGCGTCTGGTGGATGGGTTGCGGGATATGTTCGAGCCGTTGGCGGCTGACAAGGGCCTGAGTTTCGAGGTGCACGTGCAGCCTGATGCGCCGGCGATGCTCTACACCGACCGCCAGCGCTTGGAACAGGTGATCAAGAACCTGCTGTCCAACGCTGTGAAGTTCACCGAGCAAGGCGCTGTCAGCCTGTCCGTGGCCGGTCAGCCGGGCTCGGGCATTGCATTCATGGTGCGCGACTCTGGAATCGGGATCGCCGCCGACCAGCAGCAAAGCATCTTCGAAGCGTTCCGCCAGGCCGATGGCACCACCAACCGTCGCTACGGCGGCACGGGCCTGGGCTTGTCGATTTCCCGGGACCTGGCCACGCTGCTGGGCGGCTCGATCTCGGTTTCCAGCGAGCCGGGGCAGGGCAGCGTCTTTACCCTGGTATTGCCGGAACGTTACGTCGAGCCCGGGGACACGCCGCTGGAGCCGATGACCTTCACCCCGACGGCCACCGCGCCAGCGCCCGTTGCACCCAAGGCCGCACCCGCGCCGCTGATCGCCGAGGTGGACACGCCGATTGCCCGATTCGCCGACGACCGCGACAAGGCACCGTTCGAAACCCGCTGCATCCTGGTGATCGAGGACGAGCCCAAGTTTGCCCGGATCCTGTTCGACCTGGCCCATGAACTCGGTTACCAGTGCCTGGTGGCCCACGGTGCCGACGAAGGCTTCGACCTGGCGTTGCAACTGGCCCCCGACGCGATCCTGCTGGACATGCGCCTGCCGGACCATTCCGGGCTGACGGTGCTGCAGCGGCTCAAGGAGCAGGCCCAAACCCGGCACATCCCGGTGCACGTGATTTCCGTCGAAGACCGGGTCGAAGCCGCCATGCACATGGGCGCCATCGGTTATGCCGTCAAGCCGACCACCCGCGAAGAACTCAAGGACGTGTTCGCCCGCCTGGAGGCCAAGCTGACCCAGAAGGTCAAGCGGGTGCTGCTGGTGGAGGACGATGACCTGCAACGCGACAGCATCACTCGCCTGATCGGCGACGATGACATCGAGATCACCGCCGTTGGCCTGGCCCAGCAAGCCCTGGACCTGCTACGGACCAATGTCTACGACTGCATGATCATCGACCTCAAGTTGCCGGACATGCTCGGCAACGACCTGCTCAAGCGCATGTCCAGCGAAGACATCTGTTCGTTCCCGCCGGTGATCGTCTACACCGGGCGCAACCTGACCCGGGATGAAGAAGCCGAACTGCGCAAGTATTCCCGCTCGATCATCATCAAGGGCGCCCGTTCGCCAGAGCGCTTGCTGGACGAAGTGACACTCTTTCTGCACAAAGTCGAATCCCGGTTGTCCCATGAACGGCAGCGGATGCTCAAGACCGCCCGCAGCCGCGACAAGGTGTTCGAAGGCCGCAAGGTGCTGCTGGTGGATGACGATGTGCGCAACATCTTTGCCCTGACCAGCGCGCTGGAGGCGAAAGGAGCGATCGTGGTCATCGGCCGCAATGGTTTGGAGGCGATCGATCGCCTGAATGAGTTCGACGACATCGACCTGGTGCTGATGGATGTGATGATGCCGGAAATGGATGGTTTCGAAGCCACCGCGCTGATCCGCAAGGACCCGCGCTGGCGCAAGCTGCCCATCATCGCCGTGACGGCCAAGGCCATGAAGGATGATCAGGAGCGCTGCCTGGCGGCGGGTTCCAACGACTACCTGGCCAAGCCGATCGATCTGGATCGTCTGTTCTCGCTGATTCGCGTGTGGTTGCCGAATATGGAAAGAATTTAGTGGACCGTGACACTGACATTGAATTGCGTTTGTTGATCGAAGCGATCTACCTCAAGTACAGCTACGATTTTCGCGATTATTCCGGCGCTTCCATCAAGCGCCGGGTCCACCATGCGCTGAGCCAGTTCGAATGCAAGACCATTTCAGCCTTGCAGGAGCGCGTATTGCATGACCCGGGCGCCTTCATGCAGTTGTTGCAACTGCTGACGATCCCTGTCAGCGAGATGTTTCGCGACCCCTCGCATTTCCTGGCGATCCGCGAGGAAATCGTGCCGCTGCTCAGGACCTACCCTTCGATCAAGATCTGGATCGCCGGTTGCAGCACGGGGGAGGAGGTCTACTCCATGGCGATCCTGCTGCGCGAAGAAGGCCTGCTGGACCGCACGTTCATCTACGCCACCGACATCAACCCGCGCTCGCTGGAAAAAGCCAAGCAGGGCATTTTCTCCCTGGACAGCGTGCGCACTTATACCCAGAACTACCAGAACGCCGGAGGACGGCGGTCATTTGCCGATTACTACACCGCCGCCTACGATTATGCGATGTTCGACAAAACCCTGTGCGAGAACGTGACCTTTGCCGATCACAGCCTGGCGACTGACAGCGTTTTCTCAGAAACTCAATTAATTTCATGCCGCAATGTATTGATATATTTCAATAAAAAATTGCAAGATCGTGCGTTTGGACTGTTCCATGAGTCCCTCTGTCACCGTGGTTTCCTGGTGTTGGGCAGTAAGGAAACATTGGATTTTTCGGCTTACGGCCATCGATTCGAGCCGTTGGTCAAACAGGAACGGATCTATCGCAAGTTATGAACCAGACGAAGGACAGATCCAGGCCACCCATCGAAGCCATTGTCGTCGGCGCTTCGGCCGGCGGTGTCGAAGCATTGCTCAGGGTGTTCGGACACCTGCGCAAAGGTTTTGCCGTGCCCGTCCTGGTGGTGTTGCATTTGCCGGATGAGCGTGACAGCCAGTTGGCCTCTGTGTTTGGCCATCGTCTGGCGGTGCCGGTAGAAGAAGCCCGGGACAAGCAGGACATCGCCCCGGGCACCTTGTATGTCGCCACGCCCGGCTATCACTTGTCGGTCGAGGCCGACCGCAGCCTGTCGTTGAGCCTGGAGGCCCCCGTACACCATTCGCGACCGTCCATCGATGTGCTGTTCGAATCGGCCGCCGATGTCTACGGCGAGACGTTGCTGGCCGTGGTGCTGACCGGTGCCAACGACGATGGCGCCCGCGGCCTGGCGAGGGTCAAGGCCCTGGGCGGGATCACGGTGGTCCAGGATCCCGTGGAAGCCCAGGTCTCGACCATGCCTGAAGCGGCGCTGGCCCTGCACGAGCCCGACCATATCCTTACTTTGCAAGGCATCGGCCAGTTGCTGGCCGGGCTGGAATGAACCACATGCCAAGAGATATTCAAGCCAAACTGCTGATCGTCGACGATCTGCCTGAGAATCTGTTGGCCCTGGAAGCGTTGATCAGGGGAGACGACCGCGAGGTCTTCAAGGCCCTGTCGGCGGACGAAGCGCTGTCCCTGCTGCTGCAACACGACTTCGCCCTGGCCATCATCGATGTGCAGATGCCGGAGATGAACGGTTTCGGGCTGGCCGAGCTGATGCGCGGCACGGAAAAAACCCGCAGCATCCCGATCATTTTCGTCAGCGCCGCCGGGCGTGCGCGCAACTATGCCTTCACCGGTTATGAAAACGGCGCGGTGGACTTCCTGCACAAGCCGCTGGACACCCAGGCCGTCAAGAGCAAGGTCAATGTGTTCGTCGAGCTGTATCGCCAACGAAAGGCCATGAAGGAACAAGTCGTGGCCCTGGAACAGAGTCGTCGCGAGCAGGAGATCCTGTTGCAGCAGCTCGAGGCCACCCGTGGCGAGCTGGAACAGGCGGTGCGCATGCGAGACGACTTCATGTCCATCGTCGCCCACGAGGTGCGCACGCCCCTCAATGGCCTCATCCTCGAGACCCAACTGCGCAAGATGCACCTGGCCCGGGACAATGCCGCCGCCTTCAGCCTGGACAAGGTGCGCGCGATGGTCGAGCGCGACGAGCGCCAGATCAAGAGCCTGATCCGGCTGATCGAGGACATGCTGGATGTGTCGCGGATTCGAACCGGCAAGCTGTCGCTCCGGCCGCCCCGCGTCAATTTGACGGCAGTGGTGGAAAACCTGCTGCGCAACTTCCAGCCGCAGAGCGCCGTGGCCGAGTGCTCGTTGACGTGCATGGTCGAGCCGGCGGTGGAGGGGCTTTGGGACGAGTTTCGCATCGAGCAGGTGGTCTCGAACCTGTTGACCAATGCGCTGCGCTACGGCGGCAAGGGGCCGATCGAAGTGCGCGTCTACAAGACCTCCGATCACGCCTGCATTGAGGTCCAGGACCACGGCATCGGCATCAGCGAGGAGCACCAGAAACGTATCTTCCAGCAGTTCGCGCGCGTATCGTCCAAGGCCGCCGCCTCGGGGCTCGGGCTGGGGCTGTTCATTTCCGAGCAGATCGTCACGGCCCATGGCGGGACGATCACGGTGGACAGTCGGCTCAATGAGGGGGCGTTGTTTCGTGTTTGCCTGCCCTTGCAGAAAACTGTCTTGGACAAAACCGCCGAACAGACGCAACCTCTGAGAGACCCCAAGGTCGTATCAGCAGCTATTGATCGAACAAAGGCTTCTCATGAGTGAAGATGCGCAAGATGTTGTATTGATCGTCGAGGATGACCCGTCGATCCTGATGGTGCTGTCGGCCTACCTGTCGGGCGAGGGATACCGGGTGCTGCAAGCCGAAAGCGGCGCCCAGGCGTTCGAGATCCTGGCGAGCAAGCCGCATCTGGACATGATGATTACCGACTTCCGCCTGCCGGGCGGTATCTCTGGGGTGCAGATTGCCGAACCCGCAGTCAAGTTGCGCCCCGAGCTGAAGGTGATTTTCATCAGTGGCTACGCGCAGGAAGTGCGCGACACCGAGAGCCCGATTACACGCAAGGCGCCGATCCTGGAAAAGCCGTTCGACCTGGATGAACTGCAACGCATCATGCAGTTGATGTTGTCGTAGGCAGGAGACATCCCGGCAGATCAGGCGACCCCCCTGTGGCGAGGGAGCTTGCTCCCGCTGGGGTGCGGAGCGCCCCCAAAACCCGACACCTCGATGTCTCAGGTTCATTGAGTCGACCTTATTGGGGGCTGCTTCGCACCCCAGCGGGAGCAAGCTCCCTCACCACAATGTGTGCAATGCCCTAGCTCAAACAGAGCCCATCACCTCAAACCTGGATCATCTCCCGCACCTTCGCCGTCAACAAGTCAAACGTGAACGGCTTGGTGATCATCTGCATCCCTGGGTCAAGGAAGCCGCCGCGCACCGCCGCATGCTCGGCGTAGCCGGTGATGAACAGCACCCGCAGGTCCGGGCGGACCTGCCGGCCGATCTCCGCCAGTTGCCGACCATTCATGCCGGGCAGGCCAACGTCGCTGATCAGCAGGTCGATGCGCTGGCTTGACTGGAGGATCGGCAACGCGCCGTTGGCGTCGGCCGCTTCCACAAAGGCATAGCCCAATTCGCTTAATACCGCGCTCACCAACACCCGCACCGCCGGATCGTCCTCGACGATCAGCACGGTCTCGCCATCCTGCGCATACGGCGCGTGCTGGGTGGCAACCTGGGGCTCGTGGATTTCTTCACCGACGAAGCGTGGCAGGTAGAGGTTCACGGTGGTGCCTTTGTCGACTTCGCTGTCGATGGTCACGTGGCCACGGGATTGCTTGCTGAAGCCATAGATCATCGACAGGCCCAGCCCGGTGCCCTGGCCGATCGGCTTGGTGGTGAAGAACGGGTCGAAAGCGCGACTGATCACCGCTTCGGGCATGCCGCAACCGGTGTCCTGCACACTCAGCACCACATAGTCGCCGGACGCGAGGTTGGGGTAGGCCTCGGTGAAGTCGGCATCCAAGTGCCGATTGCGAGTCTGCACCACCAGGTTGCCGCCGTTGGGCATGGCATCCCTGGCGTTGAGCACCAGGTTGAGCAGGGCGCTTTCCAGTTGGTTGGGATCGGCTTCGGCGACCCAGAGTTGTTCGTCCAGTTGCATGTCCAGGCGAATGCTTTCGTTGAGGCTGCGCTGCAACAATTCGCCCATGGACAGCACCAGGGTATTCATCTGGACCGCCTTGGAGTCCAGCGATTGCCGCCGGGAGAACGCCAGCAGGCGATGGGTCAGGCCGGCGGCGCGGTTGGCCGAGGTCACGCCCAGGTCGATCAGGCTGTCCAGGTCCTCGGTACGGCCCCGGGCCAGGCGACGGCGCAACAGTTCGAGGCTGCCGATGATCCCGGTGAGCATGTTGTTGAAGTCGTGGGCAATGCCGCCGGTGAGCTGGCCGACCGCTTCCATTTTCTGCGACTGGCGCAGGGCTTCTTCGTTGTGGCGCAACTGGGCGGTACGCTCTTCCACCTGCTGTTCGAGGGTTTCGAGGGTGGTTTGCAGGCGCAGTTCGCTGTTGCTGAGGTCGATCAGGCGATCGCGGGCTTCGTACTGCCTTCGACGCCCGCGCAGGGCGGTGGTGACCAGGCTGATCAGCGTAACGGGGTGGAAAGGGCGCTCGAGGAACGTCACGTTGCCCAACTGCATGCCGATCCGCGCCGCCGGGTTCTGTTCCGGCCCACCGTGATGGGTCAGCAAGACAATGGGCAGGTCGGACCAGGCGGGCTGCTGCTCGATTTGCAGGAACAGCGTTTCCAGGTCAGGCCCGACCAAGGCCTCCGACGAGATCACCAGCAGGCCGGCACCGCTTTCCAGCTCTTCGCATAAATGACCCAGGTGGCGACAGATGAGGCCGGCAAAACCGGCTTCATTGAGGATCATCAGGGCATGCTGGCTGTCCCGTCCCAGCGGCGCGAGAATCAGCGCCCGCTCGGACAGGGGCTCGGCCAGCGTCACCGGTGTTCATCCTTGAGCAGCGGGTTGCTCTCGCCCATGTAGGTGGGAACCCCGCGCAAGACACCCTGGAATGCCTCCAGTGGTTCGCCAATGGTCATGCCTTGGCCGCTGATGCGGTATTCACGGATGGTCGATTCGTGGCTGCCGGTGCGTTTCTTGATGATGGAAATCGCCCGGCGAACCTTGCCCAGTGCTTCGAAATAACGCAACAGAATCACCGTGTCGGCCAGGTAAGTAATGTCCACCGGGGCCTGCATGTCGCCGACCAGGCCATGCTGGGCGACAGTCATGAAGGTTGCCGCGCCCTTGCGGTTGAGATACAGCAACAGCTCATGCATGTGGAGCACCAGGGCGTTCTCTTCCGGCATGGCCGCCTGGTAGCCGTTGATGCTGTCGATGACCACGGTCTTGATGTCGCCTTCATCGACGCAGCGACGCACGCGGTGGGAGAACTCGCCAGGGGACAGCTCGGCGGCGTCCACCTGTTCGATCAGCAGGTTGCCGGTCTCCTGCAGGGCCCGCAGGTCGATGCCGATGTTCTTCATGCGCTCGAACAGCAAGCCCAGCTCCTCGGCGAAGATGAACAGCGCGGCCTTCTCGCCACGG
Source organism: Pseudomonas sp. CG7 (assembly GCF_023701885.1). Taxonomy (NCBI): domain Bacteria; kingdom Pseudomonadati; phylum Pseudomonadota; class Gammaproteobacteria; order Pseudomonadales; family Pseudomonadaceae; genus Pseudomonas; species Pseudomonas sp. CG7. The sequence continues at coordinate 72,830 of NZ_JABAEE010000031.1, forward strand.
TGCACGGCGGCCGCGGCAAAAATCAGGGAGATCAGCGATTTGCCGGTCCCCGCCGGGCCCAGGATCAACGTACTGGAGCCGGTTTCGATACCGCCGCCCAGCAGCAGGTCCATTTCGCCGATGCCGCTGGAGAGTTGTTGGCGCAGGTACTGGCCGCGGTGTTCGGCGGCCCCCAGGCGCGGGAACACATGCACGCCGTCGCCCATGATGGTGAAGTCATGGAAACCGCCGCGGTATTTCTGCCCGCGATACTTGACCACCCGGACCCGCCGCCGTTCGGCGCCATAGTTGGGGGTCAGTTCTTCCAGGCGCACCACGCCGTGGGCAACGCTGTGCACGGTCTTGTCCAGGGATTCGGTGGTCAGGTCGTCGAGCAACAGGACGGTGGCGTCATAGCGCACGAAGTAATGCTTGATCGCCAGGATCTGGCGGCGGTAGCGCAGGGAGCTTTGCGCCAGCAGGCGGATCTCCGACAGGCTGTCGAGCACGACCCGGGTCGGCTTGACCCGTTCGACCACTTCGAAAATCTGCCGGGTCGCTTCGCCCAGCTCCAGGTCCGAGGAGTACAGCAAGCTCTGCTGGTGCTCGGCAGTGAGCAGGCTTTCGGGCGGGGTCAGCTCGAAAATATGAATGTTCTCATCCAAGGTCCAGCCGTGGGAGGCCGCGCCCTGACGCAGTTCACGCTCGGTTTCCGAGAGCGTGATGTACAACGAGCGCTCGCCAGCCTTGGCGCCGGCCAACAGAAAATGCAGCGCGACCGTGGTCTTACCGGTCCCCGGTTCCCCTTCGAGCAGGAACACATGGCCGCGGGACAAACCACCGGAGAGGATATCGTCCAGTCCTTCGATGCCGGTGGCGGCTTTTGCACTGATCAACTCGTTAGATGTAGACAAAAATAGCCCTCTCATGACTAGGGAAGTAGGCAGCAGGCGGGGTAACGCCTGAAATCGACTGCCTGAATACTTGACCTTTGGCAGTGATGGCGGTTCCGCTTATCTCGACAAAACGCGGGGTACTGCACAACTTTCGGCATGCTACGAGGGCCTACAGACCCATGCCAGTCAGCTAAGCAAAATCAAGCCGAGCAGTCATCCTGTGGCGAGGGAGCTTGCTCCCGCTGGGTCGCGAAGCGGCCCTGTTTTGGGGCTGCTGCGCAGCCCCGCGGGAGCCACGAGCCTAGCCCAGGAGCGTGTGTCCTCCCGAGCTTCCGCGTCA
>NZ_JABAEE010000032.1:0-71379 GCF_023701885.1 Pseudomonas sp. CG7
CCGCTCGTTTGGTGATACTCTAACGTCCTTTTTGTATGCGGCGGCCCAACACCATCAACCGGGCGATCTCCGGCCCGTGGTGTGCGGGCTTGTTCGCGAAGGCGTCATCACTGACGCTAAGAGCTTCGCGAGCAAGCCCGCTCCCACAGGGACTGCGATCTCCTTTCCAGCTTCCGGAGTTTTTCATGACGGCCCACGCCGACCTCTCGCCGACCCTGCAACTCGCCTGCGACCTGATCCGCCGTCCGTCCGTGACGCCGGTGGATGCCGATTGCCAAAACATCATGATGCAGCGCCTGGGCGCCGCCGGTTTCAAGCTTGAGCCGATGCGCATCGAGGATGTGGATAACTTCTGGGCCAGCCATGGCAAGCATGACGGCCCGGTGCTGTGCTTCGCCGGGCACACCGACGTGGTGCCGACCGGTCCGGTGCAGGCCTGGCAGCTCGACCCGTTCGATGCGGTCATCGACGAACAGGGCATGCTCTGCGGTCGTGGCGCGGCGGACATGAAAGGCAGCCTGGCGGCGATGGTCGTGGCGGCCGAGCGGTTCGTCGCCGATTACCCGGATCACAAGGGCTCGCTGACTTTCCTGATCACCAGCGATGAAGAAGGCCCGGCCCACCACGGCACCAAAGCCGTGGTCGAACGCCTCAAGGCCCGCCAGGAACGACTGGACTGGTGCATCGTCGGCGAGCCGTCGAGTACCACGTTGGTGGGCGACGTGGTCAAGAATGGTCGTCGCGGCTCCCTCGGCGCGAAGCTGACCGTACGCGGCAAGCAAGGCCACGTGGCTTATCCACACCTGGCGAAGAACCCGATCCATCTGGCCGCGCCGGCCCTGGCTGAATTGGCCGCCGAGCACTGGGACCACGGCAACGATTTCTTCCCGCCGACCAGTTTCCAGATCTCCAACCTCAACTCCGGCACCGGTGCGACCAACGTGATCCCCGGTGACCTGGAGGCGGTGTTCAATTTCCGCTTCTCCACCGAATCCACCGTCGAAGGCCTGCAACAGCGCGTCGCCGATATCCTCGACAAGCATCAACTGGACTGGCACATCGACTGGGCCTTGTCCGGCCTGCCATTCCTCACTGAGCCGGGTGCCTTGCTGGACGCCGTGTCGTCGAGCATCAGGGACGTGACCGGCCGCGAGACCAAAGCCTCCACCAGCGGCGGCACGTCCGACGGTCGTTTCATCGCCACCATGGGCACGCAAGTGGTAGAACTGGGGCCGGTCAACGCGACCATCCACCAAGTCAACGAGCGTGTGCTGGCCGCCGATCTCGACGTGCTCACCGAGATCTACTACAAGACGCTGATCAAGTTGCTCGCCTGATGCTCGCCTGCCCGATCTGCAGTGAACCGCTGAACGCAGTGGACAACGGCGTGGTGTGCCCGGCCGGGCATCGGTTCGACCGTGCGCGGCAGGGTTACCTGAACCTGCTGCCGGTGCAGCACAAGAACAGCCGCGACCCTGGCGACAACCAGGCGATGGTCGAGGCTCGCCGCGACTTTCTCAACGCCGGGCATTACGCCCCGGTCGCCCGGCGCCTGGCCGAGTTGGCCGCCGAACGCGCGCCTGGGCGCTGGCTCGACATCGGTTGCGGTGAAGGCTACTACACCGCGCAAATTGCCGAAGCGCTGCCCAATGCCGATGGCTATGCCTTGGACATCTCCCGCGAAGCAGTCAAACGAGCCTGCAAGCGTAACCCGCAACTGACCTGGTTGATCGCCAGCATGGCCCGGGTGCCACTGGCGGACGGCTGTTGCCAGTTCCTGGCCAGCGTTTTCAGCCCGCTGGACTGGCAGGAGGCCAAGCGCTTGCTCAGCCCCGGCGGCGGACTGATGAAAGTCGGCCCCACCGCCGGTCACCTGATGGAATTGCGCGAGCGTCTCTACGACGAAGTGCGTGAATACACCGACGATAAGCACCTGGCTCTGGTACCACCGGGCATGGCGCTGGATCACAGCGAAACCCTCGAATTCAAACTGGTGCTCACCGATGGCCAGGACCGCGCCAACCTGCTGGCGATGACGCCCCATGGCTGGCGCGCCAGTGCCGAACGCCGTGCCAGCGTGATCGAGCAGGCCGAGCCGTTCGAAGTCACGGTGTCGATGCGCTACGATTATTTCATTCTTCAATAATGACCTTTAGGCCTCGGGCAATCGCCTGGGGCCAGTTAAATCCGCGAATGGATTTTTCAAGACCGCAGCGAGGACATCCATGCGCCAACCCGATATCGAGATTTACCTGAAGGACGCCGACGTCGACCACAAGGCCATTGCCAACTGGCTCGGCCAGGCCCTGGGCCCTTGCAGCGACTGGGTACAGAAAGGCCAGACCTACAAGTGCAAGGCCGGCAACATCCCGGTGACCTGGCTGCCCAAGGCCGTGGGCAAATGGAACAGCCTGTACCTGGAAAGCGACCAGACCCCGTGGGAAGACGACATCGCCTGCGCCCGCGCCGCCTTCGCCGCGCTGAACGTCGAAGTGCGCTGCGCGCCTGGCTCCTGGGTGGAAGAAGAAGGAGAAGAATCGGCGGACCGCTGGATTCGCATCAGCACCGATGGGGAAGAAGAGATTACCTGGAAGACGGCGTAACGCTGACTCCCAGCCCACCGAAGCCCCCTGTGGGAGCGAGCTTGCTCGCGATAGCGGTCTGCCTGAGACGGTGATGTTGAATGTAACGCCGTCATCGCGAGCAAGCTCGCTCCCACAGGGGATATGTGGTGGGCACGAACTATGTGGCACCCCATTCAAAACTGTGGGAGCAAGCTCGCTCCCACAATGGGTTTTGTATAGCTAGCAAATGCGGGTTACAACCCCACCACATCCTCAGCCTGCAAGCCCTTCTGCCCTTCCACCACCGCGTACTCGACCTGCTGGCCTTCAGTCAGTGAACGGTGGCCTTCGCCGCGAATCGCGCGGTAGTGCACGAATACATCCGCGCTGCCTTCACGCTGGATGAAGCCGTAACCCTTCGCGTCGTTGAACCACTTCACACTGCCGGTTTCCCGTGCTGCCATGATGCTCACTCCCATCTCTTATTATTAAGTCGGCTTTTCCCGCCCAACCGCAAAAGGCAAAGCCGTACGAACCTAAGCCACCGTCCGGCCGTCCATGGAGAAGGCCGGGGCAGTAACCGGCCGAGTATATGACACCCGGAAAAACTCTCAACTGACTTTACTTCGGCGCTTTTTTGCCGATTTTCGATGAATCCGGCACACTAGCGGGCTCGAGCAGCCGCTCGGTTTTATCCACTCATGCAGAAGCCGTATGACCCGCTCCCCGTTCCGCCGTCTTGTGTTTGGCACCCTGCGCCGACTGTTGTACCTCTGGGTTCGCTCCGAGACGATCAACCAGTCGTCCTTCACCCTCAACCTCGACCGCAGTCGTCCGGTGTTCTACGTCCTGCAAGATCCCTCGCTCACCGACCTGGCGGTGCTCGACACCGAATGCACCAAGGCCGGCCTGCCCCGTCCGGTGCTGCCGGTCTCGGTGGGCAACCTGCTGGAGCCAGCGGCGTTTTTCTACCTGACGCCAGCGCCAGACTGGATCGGGCGCCAGGACAAGCGCGGTGCGCCGCCCACCCTGACGCGGCTGGTCGACGCCCTGACCCACAACGCCGCCGAGGATGCACAGATCATCCCGGTCAGCGTGTTCTGGGGGCAGTCGCCGGACAGCGAATCCAGCCCTTGGAAACTGTTGTTCGCCGACAGCTGGGCCGTTACCGGGCGCCTGCGTCGCCTGCTGAGCATCATGATCCTGGGGCGCAAGACCCGCGTGCAATTCTCCGCGCCGATCCACCTGCGCGAATTGATCGAACACGACAAGGGCCACGAACGCACCGTGCGCATGGCCCAGCGGATCCTGCGGGTGCACTTCCGCAATCTGAAGGCGGCGGTCATCGGCCCCGACATTTCCCACCGACGTCATCTGGTCAAGGGCCTGTTGAACCAGCCGCTGGTCAAGCAGGCGATTGCCGAGGAAGCCGAGCGGGAAAAGATCTCCCCGGAAAAAGCCAAGGCCCAGGCCCTGCGCTACGGCAACGAGATCGCCTCGGACTACACCTACACCGCGATCCGTTTCCTGGAAGTGGTGCTGAGCTGGTTCTGGAACAAGATCTACGACGGCATCAAGGTCAACCACATCGAAGGCGTGCAGAACGTCGCCCAGGGCCACGAAGTCATCTATGTGCCGTGCCACCGCAGCCACATCGACTACCTGCTGCTGTCATACCTGCTGTTTCGCAACGGCCTGACGCCACCGCACATCGCTGCCGGCATCAACCTCAACATGCCAGTGATCGGCGGCCTGCTGCGCCGTGGCGGGGCGTTTTTCATGCGCCGCACCTTCAAGGGCAACCCGCTTTACACCGCGGTGTTCAACGAATACCTGCACACGCTGTTCACCAAAGGCTTTCCGGTGGAATACTTCGTCGAGGGCGGTCGTTCGCGCACCGGGCGCATGCTGCAACCCAAGACCGGCATGCTCGCCATCACCCTGCGCAGCTTCCTGCGTTCGTCACGCATGCCCATCGTCTTCGTGCCGGTCTACATCGGTTATGAACGGGTACTGGAAGGCCGTACCTACCTGGGCGAACTGCGCGGGGCCAGCAAGAAAAAAGAATCGATCTTCGACATCTTCAAGGTCATCGGCGCCCTCAAGCAGCGCTTCGGCCAGGTGGCGGTGAACTTCGGCGATCCCATCAAGCTGGCGGAATTCCTCGACAGCGAACAACCGGATTGGCGCCAACAGGAATTGGGCCCGCAATTCAAACCGGCCTGGCTCAACGCGACCACCCACCGCCTCGGCGAACGCGTGGCCCGGCACCTGAACGAAGCCGCGGCCATCAACCCGGTCAACCTCGTCGCCCTGGCGCTGCTGTCCACCAGCCGCCTGGCCCTGGACGACCGCGCCATGGCCCGGGTGCTCGACCTGTACCTGGCGTTGTTGCGCAAAGTCCCGTACTCGCCCCACACCACCCTGCCCGAAGGCGATGGCCAAGCGCTGATCAAGCACGTCAAAGGCATGGACCTGCTGTCGGAACAGAGCGATGCCCTGGGCAAGATTCTGTACCTGGACGAGCAGAACGCGGTGCTGATGACCTACTCCCGCAACAACGTGCTGCACATCTTCGCCCTGCCGGCGCTGCTGGCGAGCTTCTTCCAGAGCAGCTCGCGCATGAGCCGCGAACAAATCCTGCGCTACACCCATGCGTTGTACCCGTACCTGCAATCGGAGCTGTTCATTCGCTGGTCGCTGGAAGAACTGGACGGCGTGGTCGATCAGTGGCTCGACGCGTTCGTCGAACAGGGCCTGCTGCGTTTCGAAAACGACCTGTACCTGCGTCCGGCGCCAAGTTCGCGGCACTTCGTGCTGCTGACGTTGCTGTCGAAAAGCATCGCCCAGACCTTGCAGCGCTTCTACATGACCGTCTCGCTGCTGCTCAACAGCGGCCAGAACACCGTCAGCGCCGAAGAACTGGAAGACCTCTGCACCGTCATGGCCCAGCGCCTGTCGATCCTGCATGGCCTGAATGCGCCGGAGTTCTTCGACAAGAGCCTGTTCCGCCACTTTATCCAGACGATGCTCGACCTCGACGTGCTGCGCCGCGACGAGGCGGGCAAACTCAGCTACCACGAGCTGCTGGGGGAACTGGCCGAAGGTGCGGCCAAGCGCGTGCTGCCGGCGGAAATTCGCCTGTCGATCCGCCAGGTGGCGTTGCATCGCAGTGAAGACGCGGCGGAAGTTGCCGTCAGCCCCAACCTTTGAGGGATGCCGATCACTCACCGTGAACCATGGAACGGTTCTGGTGAGTGAGTGGGTCAATCCCCAGGCGTACTCCGACGTTGCGCAGCGGCCAAAGTGACGTCAAACGAAGAAAGGACCTACAGAGAACTTTGGAGCAGCTCTCTAGGATGGGCTTACGTCAATCTCGACGTATTGAAAAGGAATTCAACATGAACCTGCATACCATCACCGCAACCATTCACCTGCCAGACGGCTATCAACCTCCTGGAAATGGCAGCACTTACGTGACTCTCACAACGCCTCGTACATCCGCCGGTATCGGCTCCAACCAAGCGCCGAAAACGCCATGGATCGTCACCTTCACCGTTGACAGCGACGTTGCTGGCCCAGAGGAAGAGTTTACTGTGAGCGCGCGAATCGACGGCTACGCTCCCACTTCCCTGTCTGCCGAGCATACCTTCACCTGGAATGGCGGCGATCAGGAAGTTGATGTCCAGCTTTCAGCGCAATGACTGTAGCGAAGTGCAAGACAGCTGCATTCTTCCGATTAGCCATTGAAACCGGTCATCCGATCGCGCCCAACATCTGAGTCGTTACGTTTCGGCTGGATTTTTGGTGCCGAATCCTCCAGATTCTCTTTGGCGCCAGCGTGTTGCTGGCGTCAAAGGAAAGGTACTTCCACATGAAAAAATGTCTTCTGCTTGCATTCACTTCACTGCTGGCCGCGTGCCAATCATCAACGCCACCCGCCGCCTCCGTCGCGAGCCTCGATGGCGAAGTCTTCTATCTGCAACGCATCGCCCTGCCGCCCAACGCCACCTTGAGCGTGAGCCTGCAGGATGTTTCCCTGGCCGACGCTCCCGCGGTGGTGCTCGATGAGCAGAGCGGCCCGGTCAAAGGCCAGGTCCCGTTGCCGTTCCACCTCAGTTATGATGCCAACCAGGTCAAGCCCGGCCATCGTTATGCCGTGAACGCCCGCATCGAAGTGGACGGCCAGTTGCTGTTCATCACCACTGAACAGCATACGGTCCAACTCGATGGCAAAGATCCGCAGCCGTTGAAGATTCGCGTCAACGCCGCACGCTGATTCCTTTTAAATTCCATCAAGGAAGCTGCCATGCTCCGCCCTACCCTTCGTTTCACCGGCCTGTGTGCCGGCCTGTTGATCTGCGCCAATGCCATGGCCCTGTCCTTGGGCGACCTGTCGCAACAAGATGCCACGGGTGGCCTCAAGGACGCCTTGACCCAAGGCGCGCAGGTGGCGGTCAAGCAACTCGGTACTCCCGGCGGCTTCAGCAACAACCCGGACGTGAAGATCGAACTGCCAGGCAAGCTGGGCAAAGTTGCCAGCAAGATGAAGGCCTTCGGCATGGGTGAGCAGGTCGATCAACTGGAAACCAGCATGAACCAGGCCGCCGAAGCCGCGGTGGTCCAGGCCCAGCCGATCCTGGTCAATGCCGTGAAGAACATGAGCGTGAGCGATGCCAAGGGCATCTTGAGTGGTGGCAACGACTCGGCCACGCAATACCTGAACAAGAGCAGCCGCGAGCAGATCCGCGCCAAGTTCCTGCCCATCGTCAAGCAAGCCACCGACAAGGTCGGCCTGGCCCAGCAATACAATGCCTTCGCCGGCCAGGCCGCCACTTTCGGCGTGCTGGATGCCAAGAGCGCCAACATCGAAAACTACGTGACCGAACAGGCGCTGGACGGTTTGTTCGAAATGATCGGCAAGCAGGAAGCCACCATTCGCCAGAACCCGGCGGCTGCGGCGACCAGTTTGGCGAAGAAAGTGTTCGGTACGCTCTAAGCCAAGCGCAAAAACACTGTGGGAGCGAGCTTGCTCGCGATGAATACACTGTCTATCTGACAAACCACGATCCTGTGGCGAGGGAGCTTGCTCCCGCTGGGCTGCGCAGCGGCCCCAAGCTTTTGCGGTTGCTGCGCAGCCCAGCGGGAGCAAGCTCCCTCGCCACAGGTTAGGTGTACACCTGTTGATCAGGTTTTCTTGACCCTGAACCACGCCGCATACAACGCCGGCAGGAACAACAGCGTCAACGCCGTGGCCACGATCAGGCCGCCCATGATCGCCACCGCCATCGGGCCGAAGAACAAGCTGCGCGACAGCGGGATCATCGCCAGCACCGCTGCCAGAGCGGTGAGCACGATGGGGCGGAAGCGCCGCACCGTGGCTTCGATGATCGCCTGCCAAGGCGCCAGCCCTGCCTTGATGTCCTGCTCGATCTGGTCCACCAGGATCACCGAGTTGCGCATGATCATCCCCGACAGCGCAATGGTGCCCAGCATGGCGACGAAGCCGAACGGCTGGCGGAACACCAGCAGGAACAGCGTGACGCCGATCAATCCCAGGGGCGCCGTAAGGAACACCATGGCCGTGCGTGAGAAGCTGCGCAGTTGCAGCATCAGCAGCGTCAGCACCACCACGATGAACAACGGCACACCGGCATTCACCGATTTCTGGCCACGGGCCGAATCCTCCACCGTACCGCCCACTTCCAGCAGGTAACCGTCCGGCAGCTCGGCGCGAATCGGGTCCAGGGTCGGGAAGATCTGTTGCACCAGGGTCGCCGGTTGTTCCTTGCCGTAGATATCGGCCCGCACGGTCACGCTCGGCAGCCGATTGCGGTGCCAGATCACGCCCTCCTCGAAACCGTATTCCAACGTCGCGATCTGCGACAAGGCCACGCTCTTGCCGTTGTCGGTCGGCACCGCCAGGCTCGGCAGCAACGACAGCTCGGTGCGCTCATGCACCGTACCGCGCAGCAGGATCTCGATCAGTTCGTTGTCTTCCCGGTACTGGCTGACGCTGGAGCCGGTGAGGGAGCTGCGCAGGAAACTCGCCAGGTGGGTGGTGCTGACGCCCAGGGCCCGGGCGCGGTCCTGGTCAACGTTGAGGTACACCACCTTGCTCGGCTCCTCCCAGTCCAGGTGCACATTGACCACGTAGGGGTTTTCGCGAACTTTTGTCGCCACTTTCCGCGCCAGGGCCCGGACTTCTTCGATGTGCTCACCCGTGACGCGGAACTGCACCGGATAGCCGACCGGCGGGCCGTTTTCCAGGCGCGTGACCCGCGAGCGCAGGGTCGGGAATTGCTCGTTCAGGGTCGAAATCAACCAACTGCGCAACGGCTCGCGATCTTCGATGGTCTTGGCCAGCACCACGAACTGGGCGAAGCTGGAGGCCGGCAGCTGTTGATCCAGGGGCAAGTAGAAGCGCGGTGAACCGGTGCCGACGTAGGCCACATAGTTGTCGATGCCGGCATGGTCCTTGAGCAGCGCTTCCAGGCGCTTGACCTGCTCGGCGGTATTGCTCAGGGAGGCGCCTTCCTGCAGCTTCACGTCGACCATCAGCTCCAGCCGCCCCGATGCCGGGAAGAACTGCTGCGGCACGAAACGGAACAACGCCACCGAGCCGACAAACAACAGCACGGTCAGCAGGATGACGGTTTTGCGCCGACGCACACACCACTCCACCATCCGCCGGACACGCTGATAGAACGGCGTGCCGTAAGGGTCGGTCTGGCCGTCAGTCGTGCCATGTTTAGCCGCGTGAATTTTCGCCAGGTCCGGCAGGAGCTTTTCCCCCAGGTACGGTACGAACACCACGGCAGCCACCCAAGAGGCCAGCAATGCCAGTGTCACCACCTGGAAAATCGAACGGGTGTATTCGCCGGTGCCCGATTGCGCGGTGGCGATCGGCAGGAAGCCCGCCGCCGGGATCAAGGTACCGGTGAGCATCGGGAATGCGGTGCTGGTCCAGGCGAAGCTGGCCGCCTTGATCCGGTCGAAGCCCTGCTCCATCTTGATCGCCATCATCTCCACCGCAATGATCGCGTCGTCCCCCAGCAGCCCCAGGGCCAACACCAGCGCACCGAGGGAAATCTTGTGCAGGCCGATCCCCAGGTAATACATGGCGGCGAAGGTCATCGCCAACACCAGAGGAATCGCCAGGGCCACCACCATCCCGGTGCGCAGCCCGAGGGAGAAGAAGCTCACCAGCAACACGATCGTCAGTGCTTCCACCAGCACCTGGACGCACTCACCGACCCCGGTTTTCACCGCCGCCGGCTGGTCCGACACCTTGTGCAATTGCATGCCGGCCGGCAGTGAGTTCTGGAGGCGAGCAAAGTCGACCTCAAGGGCCTTGCCCAGAATCAGGATATCCCCGCCTTGCTTCATCGCCACGGCCAGGCCAATGGCGTCTTCGCCCATGAAGCGCATGCGGGGCGCCGGCGGGTCGTTGAAACCGCGACGCACGTCCGCCAGGTCGCTGATACGGAACGTACGATCGCCGACCCGGATCGGGAAGTTGCGGATCTCTTCCACGGTCTGGAAATTTCCCGAGACCCGCAGCTGCAAACGCTCGCTGCCGGTTTCGAAGAAGCCGGCGGTGGAAACCGTGTTCTGCTCTTCAAGGGCCTGCTGGACCGCCGCCAAGGGCAGGCCGAGGGTCGCCAGCTTAACGTTTGACAACTCGATCCAGATCTTCTCGTCCTGCAAACCGATCAGTTCGACCTTGCCCACATCCTTGACTCGCTGCAGCTGGAGCTGGATGCGATCGGCGTAGTCCTTGAGCACGGCATAGTCGAAGCCTTCGCCGGTCAGCGCGTAGATATTGCCGAAGGTAGTGCCGAATTCATCGTTGAAGTACGGCCCCTGGACATCCGGCGGCAAGGTGTGGCGGATGTCGCCGATCTTCTTGCGCAACTGATACCACAGCTCGGGAATCTGCGCCGAATGCATGGAATCACGCGCCGCGAAAGTCACTTGGGATTCCCCCGGGCGGGAGAACGAGACGATCTTTTCGTAATCGCCGGTTTCCATCAGCTTTTTTTCGATACGCTCGGTGACTTGGCGCGACACTTCCTCGGCCGTCGCCCCCGGCCACACGGTGCGAATGACCATGGCCTTGAAGGTGAACGGCGGGTCTTCGCTCTGGCCGAGCTTGGTGTAGGAAAGCGCCCCGACAATGGCCAGCAACAGCATCAGGAACAGTACGATCTGGCGGTTACGCAACGCCCATTCGGAAAGATTGAAACCCATTGGGATTACTCCTTGGCCGCCAGGTTGACCACGCGGTTGGAGCGATCCACCGGCCGCACCTGCTGGCCGTCGAGGAGCACATGTATGCCAGCCGCCACCACCCAGTCATTGGCGCTCAAGCCTTCGAGCACCGGCACGGTTTTTTCGCCGAAGGCACCCACGCGCACCGGGGCTTTCCTGACCGTGTTGTCCGGGTTGACGACCCAGACGTAGGTGGCGCCATTCTCGGCAGTGAGGGCTGATAGCGGCACTGACAGCGGCGCCTTTTCAGCCGTCTGGATAAACACCCGGGCACTTTGGCCCAGCTCCGCCGGAACACTGCCGGCGGTGAAGGCCACGCGGGCGGCGAAGGTGCGGGACTTGGGGTCGGCGGCCGGCGACAGCTCACGAATCCGCCCGCTGAAGCGCTGGTCAGGCTGGCTCCACAACTCGACCGACACCGGCTGGCCGATCTTGAACCGGCCAAAGCCCTGTTCCGGCAGGCTGATCAGCACTTCACGCTCGCCATCGGTGGCCAGGGTGAAAACGGTTTGTCCCGCCGAAACCACCTGCCCGACTTCCACCGAACGCCGGGCCACCACGCCATCCTGGGGCGCACGCAGCACCGAATAGCTGGCCTGGTTGTTGGCGACATCGAACTCGGCCTTGATCTGCTTGAGCCGTGCGGTGCCGGAGCGGTAGAGGTTTTCGGCGTTGTCGTATTGGGAGCGGCTGACCATCTGCCGCTCCATCAAGGTCTTGTAGCGGTCACGTTCGGCGCGGACCAGGTTCAGGTTGGCCTCGGCGGCAGCGACCTGGGCACGGGTCGCTTCCAGTTGCAGGCGCACGTCCTCGGGGTCGAGCTCGGCCAGCGGTTGATTGGCCTTGACCCGCTGCCCCTCTTCCACCAGTCGTCGGCTCACCTTGCCGCCAATGCGAAAGGCCAGTTCAGGCTCGAAACGTGCTCGCACTTCGCCAGGGTAACTGTCCATCGCCTGGGCCGACGGCTCAGGCTTGACCACCATGGCGGGACGCACGGCGACGGGCACCGGCTCGTCATGACCGCACGCAGACAATAAAAAAGCCAGGGCGACTGGCAAGGCGAGGGGCAGGGCATAGCGGAACATGGCGAGTGACCTTTCGCTAATGATGCTTGGAATAATTATACTGGCGAGTATGTTATTAATAGCAAACTCACCAGTCCAGTATTAAAGCGAAGAATGTCGAACAATCCTTCATCCCCTAGCGGCCCTGGCCGCCCCAAGGACCTGGCCAAGCGCCAGGCCATTCTCGACGCGGCGAAACGCCTGTTCCTGAGCATGGGGTATGCCAATACCAGCATGGACGCCGCCGCCACCGAGGCGGGCGTTTCGAAGCTGACGGTCTACAGCCATTTCAACGACAAGGAGACGCTGTTTTCCGCTGCCGTGATGGCCAAATGTGAAGAGCAGGTGCCATCGCTGTTTTACGAATGGCCTGACGGCGTTCCGATCGACCACGTGTTGCTGAACATTGCCCGCGGGTTCAATCAACTGATCAACAGCGATGAATCGTTGAACCTGCATCGCCTGATCATGGCCCTGGGCAGCCAGGACCCGAAGCTGTCGACGATTTTCTACGAAGCCGGTCCGCAACGGATGCTCTCAGGCATGGAGCGGCTGCTGGCCAAGGTCAACCAGAGCGGCGCCCTGAGCATCGATAAACCGCGCAATGCCGCCGAACACTTCTTCTGCTTGATCAAGGGCGCGGCGAACTTCCGCTTGTTGACTGGCTGCGGCCCGGCCCCGGAACCCGAAGCCGCCGAGGCCCATGTGCAGGAAGTGGTGGGGTTGTTCGTGCGGGCTTATCGGCCTTAGGCCAGTCAGCGGAATTTTTGCTGGCTGTCTGGGCCTCATCGCGAGCAAGCTCGCTCCCACAGGGTTTGATGAACACTACAGATCCAATGTGGGAGCGAGCCTGCTCGCGAAGGCGGCGACCTATTCAACACCTTCACCAACTGACCCACCGCTTTCGCGAGCAAGCCCGCTCCCACAGTTTGATCGACGGGGTTCACAGAATCAGCGCCCGCCACCGGCCCCTGTGGGAGCGAGCTTGCTCGCGATGCAGGCCACTCGGTCTCAAGGCTTGAGCGCTTTCTTCGGATAGATGTCGTAGCGACTGGACTTGCCATCGAGCCCATGGCTCGGCTTCGGCCCTTCGATGCACGGGGCCTTGCGTGGGCGCTTGACCACCACTCGATGAGTCGCCAAGGCCAGGGCCGCGGCGAGCAGCGCCGGGGCGTCCGGGTCATCGCCCACCAGGGGCCGGAACAGGCGCATTTCCTTCTTCACCAGGGCGGTTTTTTCACGATGAGGGAACATCGGGTCCAGATAGATCACCTGGGGCGGTTCGCCTTCCCAGTTGCGCATCACCTCGATGGCGTTGCCCTTGAGCAGGCGCATGCGCGCCACGATCGGCGCCACGTCGAAGTCCTCTGCGCCACGAGCCAGGCCATCCTCCAACAAGGCCGCAATCAGCGGCTGACGCTCGATCAGGCTCATTTCACAGCCCAGGCTGGCCAGCACAAACGCATCCTTGCCCAACCCGGCGGTGGCATCCAGCACCCGCGGGCGCACACCCTGGGCGATCCCGACTGCCTTGGCGATCATCTGGCCACTGCCGCCGCCGTACAACCGCCGATGGGCCGCCCCACCCTCGACGAAGTCCACGCGCACCGGCCCTGGCGCATCCGGGCCCAACTGCTGCAACTGCACCCCTTGCTCACCGACCTGCAAGGCGAACTCGCCTTCGTCCCCTTGCAAAGGCAGGCCAAGCCGCTCGGCCCAGTGTTCGGCCTGCGGTTGGAAGGCCGGGGCCAGGGCCTCGACATGGATGCGGCAGGCCGCGGGTTGCTCACTCATGGAAGTTGTTCACTTATGGAAAACATGCTCAAAAAATTAAGGATCGGCAAAAACGGCCGATAACAACGGTGAACGGCATTTTGCCAGAGCTGAGCGTCGACCGAGAAAAATGTCAGACATTCAATCCACATCGATAGGCGTTATCTCCCCTTACGGCGATTACAGCCTGCGTAACACCCAAGCGCTGAGCGGCGTCAGTCACCTGTGGCAGGATTTTTTTGCCCGGGCCCTGGCCGATCAACTGGGTGATAACGCTCCGGCACCCGGCAGCTACCAGCCAGAGCCCCTCGATGAGGCCGTTGAACCGACCCTCGGTGCCGAACTGCTGGCGCACATCGTCAGCCAGCGCACCTGCGAAGTGCCCGAAACACAGGTCAAGCCGCCAGAACCGCTGTTCCTGCCCATCGCCGAATTCGAACTCGACCTGCTGGACAATCCGTTCCCGCCGTTCCCGGAAGAGGAATTGGTGGCGCAGCAGAAACACCTGGACTTCGACACCCGCTGGGCACGTCCGATCGTGCTGCAGAACCTGCGCATCGCCGCTTAAATCAACGACAGATCCACCCTGGCCCCACATCCAGATGAAAATGGTTGCGGTGCGCCGCGTTGTAATCCGGGCTCAAGACCACACTGAACATATCGCAGGCGCCATCCCGAGCCTGACGCAAAAAGCGCGCATCGGCCGTGTCCTTGGGCCAGTCCCTGAGCACGCTGATCGTGCGCCCATCGGCCAGGCGAAACCCGGCGATGTCCAGCGCGCTGGCGGTGGCGTGCTGGCTGCGCGCCCCGCTCTCACGCCCGTACATGTTGCGACAGGCGAAACTGCCCAGGTGATCGACCCGCGTCACTTTCTGCCCGTAGACCGCCATGGCCGCCGGCTGCAACCCGTGACGCTCGAACAGCGCGAACGCCACCGCCAGCGGACAACTGGCGAGGAAGCTGCTGCTCAAGGCCACCTCACCGCCCTGCACCCTCAACACATTGGTCAATGGGCATGTGGTATTGGCGCCGCTGTCGGCCTGGCGCGCGGTGCGCAGCCCGGAGGTGGCGAGGGCCTGGTCGCACAGCTGCGGGTCGTTGCGCAGGGCCATGAGTTTGAAACGGGTGAGCAGGTTGGGCGCCAGGTTGACGTCCAAAGGCGCCCAGGGATTCCATTGGGGCGGCAGCGCCACCCAGCCGCGCCATACCCCCAGCACGGCAAGGCCAATGAGCAGGGCCACGACCGCAAGCGCTTTCAAAAACCGCACGATATTGCCTCGGGCATCAACCCTTGAATAATTGGTTGGCCTGCTTGAACGGCATCGAGCGGCGCGTGAAGGTGAATGTGCCCTGCTCCTGGATCTCCTCGGCGGCGCGGAAAAACTCGCCATACGCGGCCAGGGCCAGCGCCGAGCCGACACTGATGCGCTTGACGCCCAGCTCGCTCAACTGCGCCACCGTCAGGTCCAGCGCCCCGGACATCAGCACGTTCACCGGTTTTGGCGCCACGGCCTGCACCACCGCGAGCACTTGTTCGGCGCTGCTCAGCCCCGGGGCGTACAACACGTCGGCCCCCGCGGCCGCGAAGGCCTTGAGGCGGCGAATGGTGTCGTCCAGGTCCGGATTGCCATGCAGGAAATTTTCCGCCCGGGCAGTCAGCAGGAAGGGAAACGGCAAGCTGCGCACGGCCTCGGCGGCAGCCTTGCCCCGAGCTACCGCGTGGTCGAAGCAATAGATCGGGCTGTCTTCGCGCCCCGTGGCATCTTCGATCGTACCACCCACCGCGCCGGCCTCCGCGGCTCGGAGCAGGCTGCGGGCGCAATCCGCGGGGGCATCGGCAAAACCGTTTTCCAGGTCGACGGCCTCCGGCAGGTCAGTGGCCGCGACAATCGCCCGCACGTTGGCCAGGGTGTCATCCAGGCCCAGCGCGCCATCGGGTCGGCCCAGGGAAAAGGCGTGCCCGGCACTGGTGGTCGCCAAGGCTTCAAAGCCGAGGCTGGCCAGCATCTTGGCCGAACCGGCGTCCCACGGGTTGGGAATGACAAAAGCCCCTTCGCGTTCGTGCAAGGCCTTGAACGCCTGGGCTCGACGAATGTGCGCTTCCATGTAGTTCGCTCCTGAGCAGAGAGGGAGTGGGCCTCAGAGCAAACCCAGTTGCTCGGCGGCGGGCTCTCTATATAGCGCAGGCAGGGCCGGCAAGCCAGGCAATCGATGCATCAATCGCTCGTGAAAACGTTGCGCGAGCCTGGCGGCCAGCCGGTTGTCGGCGGTGTGCAGGAAGATATAGGGCGTGCGCCCTTCTTCGATCCACGCGGCGATTTTTTCTACCCATGGCGTCAGGAACGGCTCGTTGGCTTCCAGCACCGGATGGCCGATGAAGCGCACTTGCGGGCATTGGGTGAACGCCGCAGGCCGGGGCGGCACCCGGGGCTTTTTCGATTGTGCGTGAAGCACGGCGGGATCAAGGGAGGTGCAACTGAACAAGGCCCGGGGATCGAGGCAGATGCGTTCGACGCCGCGATCGAGCAACAAGCGATTGAGCCGTCGTTCGGCGTCGCCCTTGGCAAAAAAATCGTCGTGACGGACTTCGACCGCCAAGGGGCGCTGCAAGGCGTCGATGAACCCCGCCAGTTCCGGCAACCGATTCGGGGTAAAGGCCTTGGACAGTTGCAGCCAATACGGCGCAACGCGCTCGCCCAAGGGGCTGAGTAGTTGCAGGAAGGTTTCAGTGGCCGTCAGGCGCTCGCGCAAGTCGCCATTGTGGCTGATGTCGCCAGGGAACTTGGCGGTGAAGCGAAAGTGCTTGGGCATGATCTCGGCCCAGCGCTGCACGGTCGTCGCAGCCGGGCTGGCATAGAAGGTCGTATTGCCTTCCACGGCATTGAACACTTGGGAATAGAGATCGAGGAAATCGGTGCTTTTCGCATCCTGGGGATAAAGGTAATCGCGCCAGGCGTTTTCGCTCCAGGACGGACAGCCCAGGTAGTAAGGCAAGACCATCAGATGTAGAGATCGAGTCCCAGCACTTCCATATCCCAATCGACAAAACCGGCGGTGCTCAGGTAACTCGCCAGGGCCGTGGAGACACTGCGGCTCATCGCACGGTGATAAAGCATGTCTTGCTGACGGGCGGGGAGATTGCTCAGGCGTTGCGCAGAGGCTTTGGCGGCGCGGGCGGCCAGTTGCTCTTCAGACGGAAATTCCACCTCGCCATCGATGTCATCGAAGTTTTCCGGCTCGCTGGCTTTACCCGCACGAGGCCGACGCTTGATGGGGTAGGACTGGGATGAAACGCCGTCTATACGCATAACAGAATGCTCGGTATCAATGATGGCAATTTAGCGGCACTTTCGCAGCCGCGCAAATGCGCAAGTGATAACTAGAACACATAAAGTCGAAAAGGTTTAAAAACGGGCGGAAAAAGAGACGACTGGCAAGGTCGGGTGTGACTTTTGGGGGCGTAAATGACTTTTGCGAGACACCGCTTTTTGGGGTGACCCCATGCTTTTGTGGCGAGGGAGCTTGCTCCCGCTGGGGCGCGAAGCGGCCCCGAAATCTGATTCGCGCCTTATCTTGCCGGCCTGAAATCAATTTTCTGGGGGCCGCTTCGCAGCCCAGCGGGAGCAAGCTCCCTCGCCACAACGCTGCCCGCTCGAGAGCGGAGTGATGCTTTTTACCGCTCGGACTTGGGGGTTGCGACTTTGTCCCGCAAGTAAACGGGCTGTGCATCATCCGCTGGAATGGCCTCGCCGCGTTCCCAGGCGAAGCGTGCCAGGGCCAGCAGGTCTTCGGCATGGGGCAGCAGGGTGGCGTCCTGGCCGATGAGACTGACACCGATCCGCTCGCCATAGCCCCAACCGGTGCCGGCGCCGAACCAATCACCGCTGGCATCGCCCGGCAACGCCGCCGCTTCGGGCGGCAACACCGCTTCAGCACCGACCAGGCGCATCTCGCCGTCGGTTTCGCGATAGCAGCCCCAATACACCTCATCCATGCGCGCATCGATGGCCGCGGCAACTTGGCGAGCGCCCTGTTCGCGCAAGGCACGCTGGGCCAGCACCGCGAGGTTCGATACCGGCAGCACCGGACGCTCCAGGGCAAATGCCAGCCCTTGCACCACACCGATGGCGATGCGCACACCGGTAAACGCCCCCGGCCCACGGCCAAAGGCAATCGCATCCACCGCCTGCAAGGTCGTGCCGGCGTCGCTCAATAGTTGCTGGTTCATCGGCAGCAGCTTCTGCGCGTGCAGGCGCGGGATCACCTCGTAATGGCTCGTGACCTTGCCGTCGTGCAGCAAGGCAACGGAGCAAGCTTCAGTCGCGGTGTCCAGGGCCAGCAAGGTGCTCATCGATGTGTCCGTAAATCAGGTGGGAAAAAGTGCGCCAGTATAAACAACTACGGCCCGCAAGCGGGCCGTAGTTGATGCAACTGATCAGGCTTTTCAGCTCAAGGCTGCAAGCACCTTGGCGGTGATCGCTTCAACCGAACCGACGCCTTCGATATGGCTGTATTTCGGCTTGCCATTGGCAGCCGACAGTTTCTGGTAGAAGTCCACCAGCGGCTTGGTCTGGGAATGGTAGACCGACAGGCGATGACGCACGGTTTCTTCGGTGTCGTCCTTGCGTTGCACCAGCTCTTCACCGGTCACGTCGTCCTTGCCTTCGGTTTTCGGCGGATTGTAGACGGTGTGGTAGACGCGGCCGGAAGGCTCGTGAACGCGGCGACCAGCAATGCGCTGGACGATTTCCTCGTCCTCAACGGCAATCTCGACCACTGCATCCAGTTCGACACCGGCAGTCACCAGGGCTTCAGCCTGGGGAATGGTGCGCGGGAAGCCATCGAACAGGAAGCCATTGGCGCAGTCGGGTTGAGCGATGCGATCCTTGACCAGGGCGATGATCAGGTCATCCGACACCAGGCCGCCGGCATCCATGATGCTCTTGGCTTGAACGCCCAGTGGCGTGCCCGCCTTGACCGCGGCACGCAGCATGTCGCCGGTGGAGATTTGCGGGATACCGAATTTTTCGGTGATGAACTTTGCCTGAGTACCTTTACCGGCCCCGGGAGCTCCCAGCAGAATGACGCGCATCGATGTGCTCCTCAAATTTTTTTATGTAAAACGCTCGGATTCGCCTCGCGGGGCCAATCTTCGAAAAACTGGATCGTGACCGCCCAAACGGCCAAAGGCTGATCAAGATACACAGCAGGCCCGACCCACACAAGCCGCCGAAAGTCGGAGGAACCTGCGCCCGATACGACCTTCGGAGGGGGTGGCGAGCGTCGCAACCGGGCAACAAACTGTCGCCTGGTCGACCTGTCCCCGCCCCCGCCGAACAACGCCCGGGAACGCCGGGCGAGCCGTTTCGGTGCGCTGCCTGATCTTAGCCGGTATTGCGCAACCCGGCGGCAATCCCCGCCACAGACACCAGTAATGCCTGCTCCACGGGGCTGCCTTGGGCAACTTCCTGCTGGCGTGAGCGCGCCAACAGTTCGGCCTGCAACAGGTGCAACGGGTCGAGGTAGGTGTTGCGCAGGCGGATGAATTCCAGCGTGGCTGGGCTATGTGCCAGTAGCTGCGACTGACCGGTCAAGCCAAGCACCACCGTGCAGGCCTGCGACAATAGGTCGCGTAAATGCGCACCCAAAGGCAGCAGCCCAGATTCCACCAAACGCTCGTCGTAAGAGCGGGCGATGTCGGCGTCGGCCTTGGCCAGCACCATCTCCAGCATGTCGATGCGGGTCCGGAAGAACGGCCATTGCTCGCGCATCTGCCCCAGCAACGCCCCTTCGCCACGCTCCAGGGCCTTGCTCAGTGCGGTTTCCCAGCCGAGCCAGGCCGGCAACATCAGGCGGGTCTGGGTCCAGCCGAAGATCCACGGAATCGCCCGCAAGCTTTCGATGCCGCCGGCGCGACGCTTGGCCGGCCGGCTGCCCAGGGGCAGGCGGCCAAGTTCTTGCTCGGGGGTGGACTGGCGGAAGTACTCGACGAACTGCGGGTTCTCCCGCACCACCGCGCGGTAGGCACTGACGCCATCGGCAGCCAATTCGTCCATCAGGTGTCGCCATTCGGGCGTGGGTGGCGGCGGTGGCAGCAACGTCGCTTCAAGCACTGCGGCGAGGTACAGATTGAGGTTCTGTTCGGCGATGTCCGGTAGACCGAATTTGAAACGAATCATTTCACCCTGCTCGGTGGTGCGGAAACGCCCGGCCACCGAGCCCGGTGGCTGGGACAGGATCGCCGCGTGCGCCGGACCGCCACCACGGCCCCCGGTGCCGCCACGACCGTGGAACACCAGCAAGTCGACTTGCTGCTCGCGGCAGATGTCCACCAGCCGTTCCTGGGCCCGATATTGCGCCCAGGCCGCCGCCGTGGTCCCGGCGTCCTTGGCCGAATCGGAATAGCCGATCATCACTTCCTGAGGGCCCTGCAGCCGTGAACGATAGCCCGGCAGCAGCAACAGCCGCTCGATCACCGGCCCGGCGTTGTCCAGGTCGGCCAGGGTCTCGAACAGCGGCACCACTCGCATCGGCCGCAACACCCCGGCGTCCTTCAACACCAGTTGCACAGCGAGGACATCGGACGCCGCGCCGGCCATGGAGATCACGTAGGAACCCAGGGACGCCGCCGGCGCCGCGGCCACTTCCCGGCACGTCGCCAACACTTCCGCCGTGTCGGCCGAGGGCTTGAAATGGGCCGGCAGCAGTGGACGCCGGTTGTTCAGCTCCTCCAGCAAAAAGCTGACGCGCTGCTCCTCGTTCCAATCCTCATAGCGACCCAGGCCCAGGTAGTCGGTGATTTCCGTCATGGCGGCGGTATGGCGCGTCGAGTCCTGGCGCACATCGAGACGCACCAGGAACAAGCCGAAGGTCACCGCCCGCCGCAGGCAATCGAGCAGCGGCCCATCGGCAATCACACCCATGCCGCATTCATGCAGGGAGTGGTAGCACAGCTCAAGGGGGTCCAGCAGTTCGCGGTTGTGCTGCAACACCTCGGCGCCCGGCGGCGTGGCGGCACTCAAGGAGGCGTGGGCCCAGTTGCGGGTGGCGCGCAGGCGTTCGCGCAGTTGCTTGAGCACGGCACGATACGGTTCGGCGCTGTCGCCGGCCTGGGCCCGCAAGGCCTCGCTGGCGTTTTGCATGGACAGTTCGGCCGCCAGTTGGTCGACGTCACGCAGGTACAGGTCCGCCGCCATCCACCGCGCCAATAACAGCACCTCGCGGGTCACGGCGGCGGTGACATTCGGGTTGCCGTCACGGTCGCCGCCCATCCACGAGGCAAAGCGGATCGGCGCGGCCTCCAGCGGCAGGCGCAGCCCGGTGGCGGCATGCAAGGCCTGGTCGGCCTTGCGCAGGTAATTGGGAATGGCGTGCCACAGCGAATGCTCGATCACCGCGAAGCCCCACTTGGCCTCGTCCACCGGGGTCGGCCGGGTGCGGCGGATTTCTTCGGTGTGCCAGGCTTCGGCGATCAAGCGTTGCAGGCGCTCGTGGATTTGCGCGCGCTCGGCGCTGGTCAGGTCGCGATGATCCTGGGCCGCCAGTTGCGCGGCGATGGCGTCGTATTTCTGGATCAGGGTGCGGCGGGCCACTTCCGTGGGATGGGCGGTGAGGACCAGTTCGATTTCCAGGCGTCCCAACTGCCGGGCCAGGGCCTCGGCGCCATGGCCTTCGGCCCGCAGCCGGGCAAGCAACTCAGGCAGGACCCGTGCTTCGAAGGGCGCCGGTTGCGATTCTTCGCGGCGATGGATCAGTTGGTACTGTTCGGCGATGTTGGCGAGGTTGAGGATTTGGTTGAACGCGCGCGCCACCGGCAGCAGTTCGTCCTCGCTCAGTTGATTGAGGCTGGCACTGAGTTCGGCATCCACGGAACCGCGTCGGTCAGCCTTGGCGCCCTTGCGGATCTGCTCGATCTTGTCGAGAAACGTGTCCCCGTACTGTTCGCGGATGGTATTGCCCAGCAGTTCGCCAAGCAGGTGGACATCCTCGCGCAAGCGGGCATCGATATCGGTCATCAGCATTTCTCCAGCAAAAAAGTCCGGACAGCTCTTGGATCAGAGAGTGCCGATGCCCGTCGCTTATGACAAGCGACGAAGGGACTTTAAACCTTGCACAACAAAGCTAGTCTCATGGGTAAGCCACACAACGGCTTGTCACTCACCGCGCCTGCCACGAGCAGGCTGATTGAGGTCATCATGAAAATTCGTGAACTTGCCCAGCATTGGGAAGAAAACGCCAAGGGCCGCCTGACCCAGACGGGCTACACGATCCATCTGGACGTCGAAGCCGCCGCACGCCTGGCTGCGATCTGCGACATGTACCCCAAGCGCCAGCCCGAGGAGCTGCTGGGCGAGCTGATCGGGGCCGCATTGGAAGAGCTGGAAGCGAGCTTCCCCTACATCAAGGGTGCGCAAGTTGTCGCCACCGATGAGGAAGGTGACCCGCTGTATGAAGACGTAGGACCGCCCCCACGATTCCTCGCCCTGTCGCGCCGGCATCTGCACGAACTTTCCTCGCAGAACGACAAATCCAAACACTGATTCCCTTCATTCCAGGTTGCGGTTTTCCGGCGCGGGGCCTTTCCCACCTACGCCGGGAATACCGCTGCGCGCCTTGAAAGTTCAGCTTTTCTGTCGCTGACCGATCAGTCAGTAATTCTTTTGGCGAATGGCCATCCTCGCTGAACTTTTGAAAAACGCCTCGGGTCACACCGAGTAACCATACTGGAACGGTCGTTTAAATAAACGCGCCTTGGCGCCAACACCAAACCAGACGTCATGGCTTCGGTCCCAGCATGGATTTGTCGTTTTTTTCAGGAGTTTTCCAATGGAGTTGAAGCCTATGAATACCTGCACTGCCAAACCCTCATCCAGTGGCCTGCGCGGCTTGAAGTTGGCTGCCCTGGCGATCGGTAGCAGCTTCATTCTCGCCGGTTGCGCCGGTAACCCACCTTCGGAGCAGTACGCGGTGACCCAGTCGGCGGTCAACAGCGCCGTCAGCGCCGGTGGTACCGAATTTGCCGCCGTGGAAATGAAATCGGCCCAGGACAAGCTCAAGCAAGCCGAAATCGCCATGCATGACGAGAACTACGAAGAAGCCAAGCGACTGGCCGAACAAGCCGAGTGGGATGCCCGCGTCGCCGAGCGCAAGGCTCAGGCCGCCAAGGCCGAACAAGCCCTCAAGGACTCTCAGAAAGGGGTTCAGGAACTGCGTCAGGAAGGCATGAACAAGGTTCAGTAAACCGATCACGCCACGACGTACTTCTCATTGATAAAAGGACGACAGACTATGATGCACAAACACTTGATGATGCCCGCCCTGCTCGCTGCCTGCGTAGCCCTGGCCGCTTGCTCCCACGCCCCGAACGCCAATCTCGAACAGGCGCGGACCAATTACAACGGCCTGCAAGCCGACCCGGCGGCGACCAAAGTGGCCGCCCTGGAAACCAAGGACGCGGCGGACTTCCTGGCCAAGGCCGACAAGGCCTACCTGGATCGGGAAGACGAAGCCAAGGTCGACCAACTGGCCTACCTGACCAACCAGCGCGTCGAAGTGGCCAAGCAGACCATCGCCCTGCGCAATGCCGAAGCCGAACTGAAAAACGCCGGCGACGAACGCGCCCGTGCCCTGCTCGACGCGCGCAACGCGCAGATCAAGCAACTGCAAGACAGCCTCAACGCCAAGCAAACCGAACGCGGGACGCTGGTGACTTTCGGCGACGTGCTGTTCGCCACCAACAAGTCCGACCTGCGCACCAGCGGCATGACGAATGTGAGCAAACTGGCGCAGTTCCTCCAGGAAAACCCGGACCGCAAGGTGATCATCGAAGGCTACACCGACAGCACCGGCTCGGATTCCTACAACCAATCGCTGTCCGAACGCCGCGCCAGCTCGGTGCGTACCGCCCTGGTGAAAATGGGCGTCGACCCGGCTCGCATCGTGACCCAGGGCTATGGCAAGGAATTCCCGGTGGCGGACAACACCAGCGTCTCGGGCCGCGCCATGAACCGTCGCGTGGAAGTGACCATCTCCAACGACAACCAGCCAGTGGCCCCGCGCTCGACCATGAGCGCCAACTGATCGGCTGAGTGCAACTGAAAAGCCCCGCCTGGTTTCGTCAGGCGGGGCTTTTTCATGGCTGAAGATATTTGGCTGTACACAATCCCTGTGGGAGCGAGCTTGCTCGCGATGGCGGCGTGTCAGGCACTATTTATGCTGCTGAACTACCGCTATCGCGAGCAAGCTCGCTCCCACAGGGGATTGGATTACGGCTGCAGTTTTTGTGGTGTTTCCTGCCCCATGCACCGCACCGCACGTTTCTTCTCGTTGATCAACACGCCGGTCAGGCCTTTCTGCTCGGTGTCGAACAACACCAGCACGCCATCGATGCACTGGGCGACCTGGGGCGCGGGTTCCAGGGACACCTTGTAGTCCTCCCCCGGCACGGTCTTGAGCATGGTGAACTGGTCGAGCAGCAACGCATCCTCGGGCTTGGCGAAATGCAGGTAGCCGTAGTACCACAGCACGGCGACGGTACCCAGGATGCTGCAGATACCGGTGATGATCAGGGGGATGGCGTTACGTTCTTCGCTCATTGCGGGTTCTCTGGTGGTTCAACGGGTGATTTCGGGTAGTTCGGGACCTCCCCCAGGCGGCGCAGGCCGTCAAAATGCCGGGGATCGTCGAGGTAGCGCAGCATCACGGTGCGCCACGTCGGGTCGGCGAAGGTCTGCACATGGCCGCCCCGTGTCAGCTGCAGGACCCGCGGCGGCGGCGCAGCTTGATACAAGCGGATGCCATTGGAAAGGGGCACGATGGGGTCGGCGAGGCTGTGGTAGATCAACTTCGGCACGCCGTTCAACTGCGCCACGGAGCTGATCGCGCTGTCACCGTCCGGCACCAGCCAGGACAACGGCACCTGGAACGGCCAGGTCAGCCACGAGGTACTCAGGGCAAAACGCCCGACGTCGCGATAGCTGGCGGGCACGCCGTCGAGCACCAGGGCCTTGAGCTGCCGTTGACGCTGGGGATGTTCGACCAGGTAATGCACCGCCAGCGCGCCGCCCAGGCTCTGGCCGAGCAGCACCAGCGGCTTGCCCTGGACCTCGGGCGACTGGTCGAGCCATTGGAACGCGGCGTCGATGTCCTGGTAGATCGCCGGCAGGCTCGGCTCGCCTTCGGACACGCCATAACCCCGATAATCGACCATCAACACTTGGTAGCCCTGCTCGGGCAACCACCAGCTCCCGCCCAGGTGCCACGCCAGGTTGCCGCCGTTGCCGTGCAAATGCAGGACCGTGCCCTTGACCTCCACGCCTGGTTTGACGGGCAGCCACCAGCCACGGAGCTTGAGATTGTCAGCGGTGGTCAGGGTGACGTCGCGGTACTCGAGCTTGGCCCGCTCCGGGGTAAACGGCAGGCCGCGTTCGGGATAGAACAACAGGGAGCTGCAACCGCCCAGGGCCAGCAGCAGGCAGATGATGCCGAGGGTTCGCATCCGGTGAAGCCTCGCAAAAAATCAGAAGTTATCCACAGCCCCTGTGGGAGCGAGCTTGCTCGCGATAGCGGTATGTCAGTCACAGCGGTGTTGACTGTCCTGGCGCTATCGCGAGCAAGCTCGCTCCCACAGGGGATGGGTGGTGTTGTTAAAGAATATTCGAATAATCCGCTTCGATCCGGTCCAGGCTCAGGTGGTTCAGGAAGTTGGAGAAACACATCCAGGCCGACAGGGCATTCATGTCGCGGAATTGCTCAGGCAAGTATTTAGGCGGCACCACCAGGCCTTCGTCCACCAACTGGCGCAACGTGCGCATGTCCTCCAGGGTGGTCTTGCCGCAGAACAGCAGCGGCACCTGCTCCAGCTTGCCTTTGCGCACGGCCAACTGAATGTAGTTGTAAACCATGATGAAGCCCTTGAGGTAGGACAAGTCTTTGGTGAATGGCAGCCCGGTGGGCACCGAGCCACGGAACACCCGACTGGCGTTGCCGTAGCTTTCGGCCATCTCAAAACCCTGCTCGCGGAAGAACTCGAAGACCTGCAGGAAATCGGCGCCCTCCTCCACCATATGAATGGCCCGGGTGCGGTTGGTGAGTTTGCGCAGGCGACTCGGGTAGGAGGCGAAGGTGATGATTTCCATCAGGATCGCCAGGCCTTCCTGGGTCACCGTGGACGAGGGCGGGCCCTTGGACAGGAAGGTGCAGATCGGCTGGTTCAAGCCGTTGAGGGTGGTGCCGACGTGCACCAGCCCTTCGTGGACCTCCAGCGCTCGTACGTCGCGCTCGTTGAACATCGCATCGGTGCGGATCTTGATGTAGTCGGCGCCCGCCGCCGCGTCGGCGACGATGCCGTCGGACTCGAACACGCGGATGGTTTCCTCGGCTTCGCCGAACACCCGGTTGAGGCGATGCTGCAACAGGCTGACGGCTTCCTTGGCACTGAGGACTTTCGGCTCGTCCTTGAGGTCGCCACGGCCATCGATGTTGTTCAGGTAATCGGAGAGCATCAGGCCCAGGTCGGCGAGGGTCGGGTCGCCGGCGTGAAAAGCATCGGAGGCGGCGCCATAGAGCTCCTGGGAAATCAGCCCGAAATCCTCGGTGCCACGCGCTTCGAGCATGCGCACCACCATGCGGTATTCCTTGCACATGCGGCGCATGATCTGGCCCACCGGGTTGAACTGCCCCAGTTGGCGGGTGATGTCGCGCTCGATGTTCTGGAACTCCAGCTTCACTTTGCTGGAGTCAAAAGACAACGGCCGGTTGAGGTAATAGTCGCGATCCACCGCAGGCATTTCCTTGCCCTTGGCCTTGAGAAACCCCTTGCGGATGTTCTCGTCCCACTTCACCGCGTCGAGGATGCGAATCGGCGTTTGCGCCAGCACAATGCGATCGGACAAGGTGCGTATCGTCTGCTGGTAATCGTCCACCGAAAACTCCTGTGAAAAAACGTCCGCTTGTTGCAATTATTGGGATTTGGCCAGTCGCTGGTAACGCACGGCTTCCGAGAACACATCGGAATTGGCCGGGTCGTCGAGGTAGCTGAAAACCTTGTTCATGTCGCTGTCCACCAACACACCGTCACCTTCTTCGCTCTGGTTCGGCTGGCCGCTGAGGATCTTCTGGCCGATGGCCTGGTTGATCTGTTCCAGGTCCAGGTTGTAGACCACCAGTTCCTGTTTATCGGTCAATTCGAAACCGGCGATCAGGAAATGTCCACCGTAGCGGGCCGGCACCTTGGCCGACAGGTACCAGCGACTGCCATGCCGGGAGACGGTCAGGGGGATGGCTTCGCGCTCATGGGGCCGGGCCCTGAAGTAGCTGATGGCCTGGTAGCGGTGCTTGCCGACTTGCGTCAACTCCAGGTTCAACGGTTCGCCCCAGGCGTTGGTGCTGGTCCATTGGCCGAGCAGGCCGGCGGGCGCGGCTTCGCTGTCGGGTAACGGCGCCTTGAAGGACACCAGGCAACCACTGAGCAGCAGCAACGACACGGCCAGTACAACGGCAGGCCAGGCTTTCATTTGAACTCCCTCTGGCACAGGTCGCTTTATCCCCTGTGGCGAGGGAGCTTGCTCCCGCTTGAGTGCGCAGCGCTCACAAAAAAGGGGCTGCTGCGCAGCCCAGCGGGAGCAAGCTCCCTCGCCACAAGGGCTGTGGTGAACCCATCTGGATCACACCGACGCCAGTACCAGGTGCATGTAGCGGGTCAGGATGCCGAGCATGTCTTCATCGGCTACCGGCTCGGCGCCATTGCGCAAGCCCTGATATTCCATCCGTCCGATAATCGCCGTCAACACTTTGGCATCCTGTTGCGGTTCGCGGGAGCCTAAAACCTGGAAAAACTGACACGTGCCATGCAGCAATATCTGCTGGTGGGAACGCACCAACTCCGCCAGGCGTGGGTTGAGCAGGGCTTCCTGGCGAAAGGCCTGCTCGGCCATCAGGTACTCGCGACGGCTGTCCAGTTGATGCCGCACGTAGTCGGCGGTCATCCGCGCGATGTCGTCCGCCAGTTGCGAGCGCGACTGGGCGCTGCCGTCACCATAGGCGACCATCTCCCGCAGAAGGCCTTCGTTGTTGGCCCACAGCTTGCCCATGAACGCCGCGCTGCGTTCCACATACTGGGCGAAGGTATCGGTGAGCAAATCGTCGATGTCCTTGAAATAGTACGTAGTGGCCGACAGCGGCACGCCCGCTTCGGCGGCCACCGCACGGTGACGCACCGCACGCACGCCATCGCGCACCACGATGCGCATGGCCGCGTCGAGAATCTCCTGGCGACGCTGCTCACTGCCCTGTCGGCTGGCCTTGCGGCCCTGGTACTGAACACTTTCAGCGACAGCCGTGGCGACGCCCGCTGCACCTTCTGAAGCCATTGCACGATTCACGACAGGTCTTCCTCGCTCTTTGAAAAAGTAACCAATTGATACGTTTGTACCAGACAGGCAATAAAAAGCCGCCCATCGAGGCGGCTTTTTATTTGAAACAATTACGCTTGGGGCCGCATGTGCGGGAAGAGGATCACATCCCGGATCGACGGTGAGTTGGTCAACAACATCACCAGGCGATCGATGCCGATGCCTTCGCCAGCAGTCGGCGGCATGCCGTACTCCAGGGCGCGCACGAAGTCGGCATCGTAGTGCATGGCTTCGTCGTCGCCGGCATCCTTGTCGGCCACCTGGGCCATGAAACGCTCGGCCTGGTCTTCGGCATCGTTGAGCTCGGAGTAGGCGTTGGCGATTTCACGACCACCGATGAACAGCTCGAAACGGTCGGTCACACTTGGGTTCTCGTCGTTGCGACGGGCCAGCGGCGACACTTCGAACGGGTACTGGGTGATGAAGTGCGGCTGCTCCAGCTTGTGCTCGACCAGTTCTTCGAAAATCATCACTTGCAGCTTGCCCAGGCCTTCGAAGCCGAGCACCTTGGCGCCGGCCTTCTTGGCGATGGCGCGGGCCTTCTCGATGTCCTGCAGGTCGGCGGCGGTGATCTCGGGGTGGTACTTGAGGATCGAGTCGAACACCGACAGGCGCACGAACGGCTCGCCGAAGTGGAACACCTTGTCGCCGTACGGCACGTCGGTCGTCCCGAGAACAAGCTGCGCCAGCTCGCGGAACAGTTCCTCGGTCAGGTCCATGTTGTCTTCGTAGTCGGCGTAGGCCTGGTAGAACTCGAGCATGGTGAACTCGGGGTTGTGCCGGGTCGAAACGCCTTCGTTACGGAAGTTGCGGATGATCTCGAAAACCTTCTCGAAGCCACCCACGACCAAGCGCTTGAGGTACAGCTCCGGCGCGATGCGCAGGAACATTTCCATGTCCAGGGCGTTGTGGTGGGTTTCGAACGGCTTGGCCGCCGCGCCGCCAGGGATGGTCTGCAGCATCGGCGTCTCGACTTCCAGGAAGTCACGCTTCATCAGGAAGCTGCGGATGTGGGCGATGACTTGCGAGCGGACGCGGAAGGTCTGGCGCACGTCTTCGTTGACGATCAGGTCGACGTAGCGCTGGCGATAGCGTTGCTCGGTGTCGGTCAGGCCGTGGTGCTTGTCCGGCAGCGGGCGCAGGGACTTGGTCAGCAGGCGCACGTTGGTCATCTCGACGTACAGGTCGCCCGTGCCGGAACGGGCCAGGGTGCCTTCGGCGGAGATGATGTCGCCCAGGTCCCAGGTCTTGACGGCGGCCAGGGTTTCTTCCGGCAGGGTCTTGCGGTTGACGTAGACCTGGATACGCCCGGTCATGTCCTGGATCACCATGAACGAACCACGGTCGAGCATGATACGACCGGCCACCTTGACTGGAATCGCCGCCTCGGCCAGCTCTTCCTTGGTCTTGTCCGCGTACTTCTTCTGCAGGACGTCGCAATACGCGTCGCGGCGGAAGTCGTTGGGGAAGGCCTGGCCCTTGGCGCGCTCGGCAGCAAGCTTTTCCTTGCGCAGGGCGATCAGGGAGTTTTCTTCCTGTTGCAGGGCTTGCGGGTCGAGTTCTAGGTCGCTCATGTCTTTAAGGATTCCATCACAGGTTCGTTGCCCCCGGCCCGGGCCGGAGTTTGCGGGCGAGCCGCGCTTTCTGTGCAAGCGTGGCCCGTCCGCCGCATGGGTGTCGCGTTACAGCCCTTGTTTGAGGCTGGCGATCAGGTATTCATCGATATCGCCGTCGAGCACCTTGTCGCAATCGCTGCGTTCGATGCTGGTCCGCAGGTCCTTGATCCGCGAGGCGTCGAGCACGTACGAACGGATCTGGTGACCCCAGCCGATGTCCGACTTGGTGTCTTCCAGGGCCTGGGACGCCGCGTTGCGCTTCTGCACTTCCTGCTCGTCCAGGCGGGCCCGCAGCATCTTCATCGCGGTGTCTTTGTTGGCGTGCTGGGAACGTTCGTTCTGGCAACTGACCACGGTGTTGGTCGGTACGTGGGTGATCCGTACGGCCGAGTCGGTGGTGTTGACGTGCTGGCCACCGGCCCCGGAGGAACGGTAGGTGTCGATGCGCAGGTCCGCCGGGTTGATCTCGATTTCGATGTTGTCATCGATTTCCGGCGAAACGAACACGGCCGAGAACGAGGTGTGGCGACGGTTGCCGGAGTCGAACGGGCTCTTGCGCACCAGGCGGTGCACGCCGATCTCGGTCCGCAGCCAGCCAAAGGCGTATTCGCCCTTGATGTGCACGGTGGCGCCCTTGATCCCGGCGACTTCACCGGCCGACAGTTCCATGATGGTGGCGTCGAAACCGCGTTTATCGGCCCAGCGCAGGTACATGCGCAGCAGGATGTTGGCCCAGTCCTGGGCTTCGGTGCCGCCGGAACCGGCCTGGATGTCCAGGTAAGCGTTGTTCATGTCCATCTCGCCGCTGAACATGCGACGGAATTCCAGCTTGGCGAGGTTCTCGTCCAGGCGGGTCAGCTCGGCGACGACATCGCCGACTGCGCCTTCGTCGTCCTCTTCGACAGCCATGTCCAGCAGGTCGCGGCAATCGGCCAGGCCGCTGGACAGCTCGTCCAGGGTCTCGACGATCTGCGCCAGCGCAGAACGCTCGCGGCCCAGTTCCTGGGCGTACGAAGGGTTGTTCCAGACATTCGGATCTTCAAGCTCGCGATTGACTTCGGTCAGGCGCTCATGCTTTTGATCGTAGTCAAAGATACCCCCGAATAGTTTCGGAGCGCTCGGACAGGTCCTTGATGGTGTTAAGGATCGGGTTGATTTCCATGGCGGGCAGCACTCGTTGGCGAACTTTTGAAAGCCGGCGAGTATAACGTAATCAAGCGCCAGCGGCAGCCCGCCTGGCGGCTTTAGGGGCAATGAACATTCAACACCACCCCCGTGGCGAGGGAGCTTGCTCCCGCTGGGCTGCGCAGCAGCCCCAAAACGGCTCCCTCAATCAAGCTGACACACCGAGCCAACGGGTTTCAGGGCCGCTGCGCGCCCCAGCGGGAGCAAGCTCCCTCGCCACAAAAGCAATCTAGCCAGGCAAAAGGTATAATCGACCCCCACCCGATTACGCCCTTTGTGCTTGGCCAGGTACAACCCCTTGTCCGCCGCCGAGATCAGCTGACGGCTGTCGCCACCCTGCTGGGGGGTGAAGGTCGAGACGCCGATGCTGATGGTCAGGTTTTCGCCGCCGTCGGGCGTGGCGTGGGGGATTTTCAGGGCGACGACGCTCTGGCGCAGTTTCTCGGCCATCAGCCGGGCGCCGCCGGGCGAAGTGCCGGGCAGCACCAGGGCGCACTCCTCGCCGCCGTAGCGGGCCGGCAGGTCGGACGGCCGACTGCACGCCTCGCGGATGGCCGTGGCGACCTTGCGCAGGGCTTCGTCGCCTTCCAAATGGCCAAAGTTGTCGTTGTAGGACTTGAAGTAGTCCACGTCAATCATCAGCAGCGACAGTTGGCTCTGGTCGCGCATCGCCCTGCGCCATTCCAGTTCCAGGTACTCGTCGAAATGCCGACGGTTGGACAGCCCGGTCAGGCCATCGGAGTTCATCAAGCGTTGCAGCACCAGGTTGGTGTCGAGCAATTGCTGCTGGCTGACCCGCAATGCGCGATAGGCCGCGTCGCGCTGCAACAGCATCATGTAGGAACGCGAGTGATAGCGGATGCGCGCCACCAGTTCGATGTTGTCCGGCAGCTTGACCAGGTAATCGTTGGCCCCGGCGGCGAACGCCGCGCTCTTGATCAGCGGGTCCTCCTTGGTGGACAGGACAATGATCGGGATATCGCGGGTGGACGGATGGTTACGGTACTCGCGCACCAGGCTCAGGCCGTCGAGGCCGGGCATCACCAGGTCCTGGAGAATCACCGTCGGCTTGATGCGCACCGCGTGGGCGATGGCCTGGTGGGGGTCGGAGCAGAAGTGGAAGTCGATGTTGTCTTCCTCCGACAGCCCGCGCCGCACCGCCTCGCCGATCATCGCCTGGTCGTCGACGAGCAAGACCATGGCGGCGTTCTCATCGCGCTTGAATTCGTCGAGCTGCAAATCAGTCATGATGGCTTACCTGGGTACGGCCTGGGGCAAGGCTCGCGGGGTTCTTCATGGGGTCACAATCTCCAACAGCCGTGGCGCAATGGCGTCCAGGGCAAGAATATGGACGGCGGCGTCGATGGCGGCCGCCGCTTTGGGCATGCCGTACACGGCGCTGCTGCGCTGGTCCTGGGCGATGGTCACATAGCCCTGCTGGCGCATGAGTCTAAGCCCTTGCGCACCGTCGCGGCCCATGCCGGTGAGCAATACGCCCACCGCGTCGCCGCTCCAGTACTGGGCGACACTTTCAAAAAACACGTCGATGGAGGGCCGGTAGATTTCGTTCACCGGCTCGGCGGTATAGGCCAGGGTGCCGTCCTTCAACAAACGCAGGTGATGGTTGGTTCCCGCCAGCAATACCGTGCCGCTTTGCGGCGTCTCACCTTGCCGGGCCAGGCGCACCGTGTGGCCCGACACACTGCCCAGCCATTCGGCCATGCCCGCGGCGAACACCTCGTCCACATGCTGGACCAGCACGATCGCCGGGGCAAAGTCCCGCGGCAGGGCCTTGAGCAACACCTCCAGCGCCGCGGGCCCGCCCGCCGACGACCCGATGGCCACCAGGCTCTTGCGCGACACCGCCGCGCGCTGGGCCGCCGGTACGGGGCGCTCGCGCTTGTTGCGCTCACCGATCAGCCAACCGATGTTGGTGATCTTGCGCAGCAGCGGCGCCGCCGCGTCCGCCGGGTTACCGACCCCCAGGGCCGGGGTATCGACCACATCCAGCGCGCCATGGCCCATGGCCTCGAACACCCGGTGGACATTCTGCTGGCTGTCTCCGGTCACTATCACGATAGCGCATGGGCTGTCGGCCATGATCCGCCGGGTAGCCTCCACGCCATCCATGATCGGCATGAACAGGTCCATCAGGATCAGGTCCGGGGTGTATTCGGCGCAACGCTGCACCGCCTCGGCACCGTTGGCGGCGACCCAGACCAGTTGGTGCGCCGGCTCGAACGCCAGGGCGCGGCGCAGGGCCTCGACTGCCAGGGGCATGTCATTGACGATGGCGATCTTCAAGCGCGCGCCCCTCCGATCAATTCGACCACGGCATCGAGCAAGGCGTCGTCGTGGAAACTCGCCTTGGCCAGATAATAGTCGGCGCCGGCGTCGAGGCCACGGCGGCGATCTTCTTCGCGGTCCTTGTAGGACACCACCATCACTGGCAGCGATTGCAAGCGGTTGTCGCGCCGCAACAGCGACACCAGTTCGATGCCGTCCATGCGTGGCATGTCGATGTCCGTGATCAACAAATCGAAATCCTCCGAGCGCAATGCATTCCAGCCATCCATGCCATCCACCGCCACTGCTACGTCATAGCCGCGATTGAGCAACAACTTGCGCTGCAGCTCACGCACGGTCAGGGAATCGTCCACCACCAGGATCCGCTTGCGGGGTGCCTGGGCCTGGTTTTGCCGGGCGATGCGCTCCAGGCGCCCGGTATCGAGCAGCTTGTCCACCGACCGCAACAGGTCTTCGACATCGACAATCACCACCACCGAGCCATCGTCGAGCAAGGCCCCGGCGGAAATGTCCTGGACCTTGCCCAGGCGCTCGTCCAAGGGCAGGACCACCAGGGTGCGCTCGCCGACGAACCGCTCCACCGCCACGCCGTAGATCGTCTCGCGCTCGCGGATCACCACGACCTTGAGGGTCTGGCTGCCGTTCTGCGTCGATGGGCGATTGAGCAACTGGCTGGCGGCGACCAAGCCGATATGCCGGCCTTCGTGCCAGAAATGCTGGCGCCCCTCGACCTGGACGATGTCCTCCGGCGCCAGGTCGCACATGCGTTCGATGTGGGCCAGGGGGAAGGCGTACGCTTCACCGCCGCCCTCCACCACCAGGCTGCGCACCACCGACAGCGTCAGCGGCACCTCGAGATGGAAACGACTGCCCTCGCCCGCCGTCTGCTCCAGCACCACCGCCCCGCGCAACTGCCGGACCATGTGCTGGACGGCGTCCAGGCCAACGCCGCGCCCGGACACTTCGGTGACTTTGTCGCGCAGGCTGAAACCGGGCAGGAACAGGAAGGTCAGCAGTTCCTCCTCGCTCAGGCTGGCGGCGGTTGGCTCAGGAGAAAGGCCGCGCTCGACGATGCTGCGGCGCACCCGTTCCAGGTCCACCCCGGCGCCATCGTCCGCCAGCTCCAAGACCAGCAGGCCGGCCTGATGAGAAGCGCGCAAGCGGATCAGGCCTTCGGCGGGCTTGCCGGCCAGTACCCGTTGTTCCGGGGTTTCGATGCCGTGGTCGACGGCGTTGCGCAGCAAATGGGTCAGAGGCGCTTCGAGCTGTTCCAGCACGTCGCGGTCGACCTGGGTTTTCTCGCCTTCGATTTCCAGGCGCACGTGTTTGCCCAGGCTGCGGCCCAGGTCACGGACCATGCGTGCCTGGCCCGACAGCACATCGGCGAACGGCCGCATGCGACAGGCCAGCGCTGTGTCGTACAGCACCTGCGCCCGCTGGCTGGCCTGCCAGGCGAACTCATCCAGCTCGGCGGTTTTCTGCGCCAGCAACTGCTGGGTTTCGGCGAGCAAGCGGCGAGCATCGCCCAGGGCTTCCTGGGCTTGCAGGCTCAGGGCGTGGTCCTTGAGGTGCACGTTCAGCTCTTCAAGGGCGCGCAAGCCGGTGCCTTGCTGGCGCTTGAGCCGTTGCATCGCCGCCAGCCAAGGCTTGAGGCGCTGAGTCTCCACCAGGGACTTGCTCGACAGGTCGAGCAAGCTGTTGAGGCGTTCGGCCGTGACCCGCAAGACCCGCTCGCCGCCTTCGGTGACCCGTTTGCGCTTGGGGCCCGGCTCCGTTGCGGCGAGCGGTTCCGGCACGGACGGCTCGACGCTGACGGGTTCGACAGGCGTCTGGAGTTTTGTCGGTACCTGCGCGGGTTGTTGTGCAGCGTTGGGATCGAGCAGGCGTCCCATCAACGCCACATAGGCGTCGATGTCCGGCGCGCCGACGTTGTTGCCCGGCGTGGCGATGCGCGTCAGCAAGTCGGTGCCTTGCAGCAAGGCGTCGATGTGCTCGGCGCCCAGTACCAGGCGCCGCTCCTGGGCGCTGACCAGGCAATCTTCCATCACGTGGGCCACGCTAACCCCGGCATCCACCCCGACAATGCGCGCCGCGCCCTTGAGGGAATGCGCCGCGCGCATGCATGACTCAAGGTACTCGGCCTGGGTCGGATCGCGCTCCAGGGCCAGCAGGCCGGTGCTCAGCACCTGGACCTGGGCTTCGGCTTCCAGGCTGAACAGTTCCAGCAGCGAGGCGTCGCGCATTTGGTCGGGGGTCATGACAAACTCCGGGCCACGGCGGTCAGCAACTGTTCTTCATCCAACCAGCGCAAGCTGCGCCCCTTATACGGCAGCACGCCACGGGTGTACTTGCCCGCCGACGGCGAAGCGTTCGCCAAAATACGTTCATCGATGGCGTGGATGCCGTCCACCTCATCCACCGGCACCACCACCGGCCCGCCCTTGGCCGCGACGATCAACATGCGCGGCATGACCCGTGTACCGGCCACCGCCGCCGCGCCGGGTTCCAGGGCCAGCAGCTCCACCAGCGACAGGCAGGCCACCAGCGCCCCGCGCACATTCGCCACGCCCAGCAAGGCCCGTGAGCGTTGGTGGGGCAACGAGTGAATCGGCTGCAACGGCGCCACTTCCACCAGGCTGCGCGTGGTCAGGCCCAGCCATTCCTCGCCGAGGCGGAACATCAGCAACGAGCGCGTGACCACATCGTTGTCCACCGGGGCCAGGGACAAATCCCGCTGATCCTGCGGCAAGGCATAACGGTCGAGCAGCCGAGTCGCGGCCGCCGAATACACCGAGCAATTGCGGCAATGGATATGCTCGACCAACAGCGGGCAGGATTTATCGCCATGCACACCGATGCGGTTCCAGCAATCGTCGATGGCCTGGGCATCGTCATGGGTGATGGTGTAGGAAGCCGAACCGCTCATCGTTTGTGCTCACTGTCTGCCGTGCGCCCGCTGCGGGCGGCGCGTTCCTGCAACCGACGGGCTCCGGCCGCGTCTCCCTGGGAAGCCAGCAGCGCCGCCAGATGCACCAGGGCCTCGGCGTGTTGCGGTTCAAGATAAAGCGCCTTGCGATAAAAACCCTGGGCTTGCAGCGCGCTACCGGCCATGTCGCTGAGCAGGCCCAACCAATAGAACACCTGGGCGTTCGGCGCGTGGCTGCGCAGGTATTCTTCACATGCCGCGCGGGCTTCGGCGCTTTTGCCGCCGTTGGCCAGGGCCGCGATATTGGCCAGCAAGCTCGCGGCGTCGCTGCTCTCGGGTGGGGCAATCGGTGTCACGCTCGCGGCAAACGGCCGCGGCCGAACCACCGGCGGGACGACGCGAGGCGGTGGCTGACGAATCGGTAGCGACGGTGGTATCAAGGCCGGCAACGGTTGTGGCTCCGACGCCCCCTGACGGCTGAACGCGAACGATTGGGCAATCCCGATCGAGCGCATGCCCAGGCGCCCCAGCAGGCTGCCTTCGGCAGGACCGATAAACAGCACGCCGTCCTGATGGGTCAAGCGCTTGAGCACCTCGAACACCTGCTGCTGGGTCGGCTGGTCGAAATAGATCAGCAGGTTGCGACAGAACACAAAGTCGTAGGGGGCCTCGTTCGCCAGCAAGGCCGGATCCAGCAGGTTGCCTACTTGCAAGCGCACCTGTTCGCGCACCCGGTCGCTGAGGCGGTAGCCTTCGGTTTCGGCGTCGAAATGCCGCTCGCGAAAACCCAGGTCGGCGCCACGGAAGGAGTTCCTGCCGTAACGCGCGTCCTTGGCCCGCGCCACCGACAGCGGGCTGACGTCCATGCCGTCCACCTTGAACTGATGGGCGCCCAAGCCGGCGTCGAGCAAGGCCATGGCGATGGAATACGGTTCTTCGCCGGTGGAGCACGGCAAACTGAGGATGCGCAGCGCACGCAGGTGCTTGATCTCTGCCAGGCGCTTGACGGCCAGCCTGGCGAGGGTCGCAAAGGACTCGGGGTAGCGGAAGAACCAGGTCTCCGGGACGATCACCGCTTCGATCAACGCCTGCTGTTCCGGGGCCGAATGCTGCAGGGCCTGCCAATACTCATCGGCGGTTCGCCCAGGCACGGCACTGATTCGTTGGCGCACGGCGCGCTCAATGATCGCGGTGCCGACGGAGGTCACATCGAGGCCGATGCGCTCCTTGAGAAAATCGAAAAAGCGTTGGTCGTTGTTCATGGCGCTGCCTCGAGGTCGTCGAGGCTCAGCGGCGTAGCAGGAAACAGCAGCGCCCGAACGGATTCGTCGAGCAGGTCATTGACCCGCACCCATTGCAGCAACCCAAGGGCATCTTCGCGGACCGGCCCAAGGTACGGCGCCTGCCGATTGTCCAGGCCATAGGGTTTGAAATCGACCGGATCACAGCGCAGGGTGTCGGTCGCCTGTTCCAGGATCAATCCCAGCACTTGCCCGGTTCGTTGTGTATCGCCTTGATAACGCACCAGCACCAACCGCGTGCTGGTCCGGGGTTCGGCGCTCCGGCCGAACGTCAGGGCGCACAGGTCGATCACCGGCACCACGGTGCCGCGCCAGGCAAACCCCCCCGCCACCCAGGACGGCGCCCGGGCGATCGGCTTGAGGGGCAGGCGCGGCAGCACTTCCACTACATCGGTGGCCTGCAGGGCGTAACGTTCGTTGCCGATGCAGAACACCAGGAACAACGTCTGGCGGGCCGTCGCTGCGACGCCACGCCGGGTCTCGAGTTCGCCCATCAGACTTTGAAACGCGAGACGCCGCTGCGCAGCCCCACGGCGACCTGGCTCAGCTCGTCGATGGCGGAGCTGGCCTGGCGCAGGGACTCCACGGTCTGGCTGCTGGCATCGCCCAGTTGCACCAGGGCGTGGTTGATCTGTTCGGCGCCGGTGGCCTGGGCCTGCATGCCTTCGTTGACCATCAATACCCGCGGCGCCAGAGCCTGGACCTGATGGATGATCTGCGACAGTTGCTCGCCGATCTGCTGCACTTCGGCCATGCCACGGCGCACTTCCTCGGAAAACTTGTCCATGCCCATCACACCGGCCGATACCGCGGATTGGATCTCGCGCACCATCTGTTCGATGTCATAGGTCGCCACGGCGGTCTGGTCGGCCAAGCGCCGTACTTCCGTGGCCACCACGGCGAAACCGCGCCCGTACTCACCGGCCTTCTCGGCCTCGATGGCGGCGTTGAGGGACAACAGGTTGGTCTGGTCGGCCACTTTGACGATGGTCACCACCACCTGGTTGATGGTGCCGGCCTTGTCGTTGAGGATCGCCAGCTTGGCGTTCACCAGGTCGGCGGCGCCCATCACCGAATGCATGGTTTCCTCCATGCGCGCCAAGCCTTGCTGGCCAGAGCCGGCGGCCACCGAGGCCTGGTCGGCGGCGGTGGAGACTTCGGTCATGGTGCGCACCAGGTCCCGGGAGGTGGCGGCGATTTCCCGGGACGTCGCGCCGATCTCGGTGGTGGTGGCGGCGGTTTCCGTGGCCGTGGCCTGCTGCTGGCGCGAGGTGGCGGCAATTTCGGTGACCGAGGTGGTGACCTGCACGGATGAGCGCTGGGCCTGGGATACCAGCGAGGTCAGTTCGGCCATCATGTCGTTGAAGCCGGTTTCCACGGCCCCGAATTCGTCCTTGCGCGCCAGGTTCAGGCGTCCGCTCAGGTCGCCGCTGCGCATGATCTCGAGGATTTCGACGATGCGGTTCATTGGCCCCATGATCGCCCGCATCAGCAGCAGGCCACAGAGTACCGCGACGATCAGCGCGACCAGGAACGACAAGCCCATGGCGACCTTGGCCGCCGTCACCGCATCGCCAATGGTCAGGGTGGCGCTTTGTGCCAGCTCGCGATTGCGCTCGATGATCTGGTTCAAGTGTCCGCGACCGTCGAGCCACGCCGTCGTCAGTTCTGCGTTCAGCGCCAGCCGCGCCCCTTCGTAATCCTTGCGCTGGTACAGGTCCAGGACTTTCGCCAGGGCCTTGTTGAAGTCCTGGTGGTTGACCTCGAACTCGTCGAAAGAGACTTGGTCGGCCGGGTCCTGGATCAGTTTTTGATAGTTCCGTATTTCTTCGCGCAAGTGCCGCTCGAAACCCTGGTAGCGAGCCTTGTCCTCGGCGGTGATTTCCCGATTCCCGGAAAGGCCGACGATTTGCTGGGTCAGGACGTAGCTGTCGACCCAGCCGCCGCGGATCATCGAGCTGAAATACACCCCCGGAACCGCATCGGCCCGGACCTTTTCTCCGCTGTCCTGGATTTTCAGCAACCGTGAATACGAGACAACCACCATCAGCAGCATAATGGCGATGATCACCGCAAAACTCGCCAGGATGCGTTGGCGCAATGTCCAATTCTTCACAGTAAAACCTCAGGCACTTGAAAATGCTGGGGAGTATAGCCGAGGGCGGCGCGGCGTCTGTATGGCGGCGTGGGAGGATTTTGATTGAGCCGAGGCTCACCGGTACTTGAAGAATGGAGCCCGCCCCTGTGGGAGCGAGCCTGCTCGCGAAAGCGGTGTATCAGTTAAAAATACTGTCACTGACCGGGCGCCATCGCGAGCAAGCTCGCTCCCACAAGGAATAGCGTTGGATACATGTTATTGCCAAACACCACAAAACCACTGTGGGAGCGAGCCTGCTCGCGAAAGCGCAGTGTCAGTCAACCATGCTGCGACTGACCAGGCGCCTTCGCGAGCAAGCTCGCTCCCACAGGGAATAGCGTTGGATACAAGATTGCCAAACACCACAAAACCACTGTGGGAGCGAGCTTGCTCGCGATAGCGGTGTATCAGTCAACCATGCTGAGACTGACCGAGCGCCTTCGCGAGCAGGCTCGCTCCCACAGGGAATAGCGTTGGATACAAGATTGCCAGACACCACAAAACCACTGTGGGAGCGGGCTTGCTCGCGATAGCGGTGTATCAGTCAAAAATACTGTCACTGACCGGACGCCATCGCGAGCAGGCTCGCTCCCACAAGGAATAGCGTTGATGCTGCTTTATACAGTCGCCTGGCGCACCTGTTTTTCCAGTTCCGCCTTCAACCCTGGCTCCAGCTTGAGTTGGCGCGCCAGTTCATCGAGGTAGGACTTCTCCATGAAGTTTTCCTCGTCCACCAGCATCACGCTGGCGATGTACATTTCCGCGGCCATTTCCGGGGTGCTGGCAGCACGGGCGACGTCGGTGGGGTCCAAGGGTTTGTTGAGTTCAGCATGCAGCCAGTGTTGCAACTCCTGGTCGTTGTCGAGCTTGGTGAACTCGCCTTCGATCAATTGCCGCTCGCGCTCGTCCACATGGCCGTCGGCCTTGGCCGCCGCCACCAGCGCCTTGAGGATCGCCTGGCTGTGCTGCTCGACCTGCGCCGGAGGCACGCGATCGAGGGTCTGCGGTTCGGTCTTCGGCGCGTTGCCCTGCTGGGCCTGCCAGTTGCCATAGGCCTTGTAGGCGATCACGCCCAAGGCCGCCAGGCCGCCATAGGCCAGGGCCTTGCCGCCAAAGTTGCGGGCTTTCTTGTTGCCCAGCAACAGGCCCATGGCCCCGGCGGCCAGTGCCCCGCCGCCCGCGCCGGAAAGCATCCCGCCCAGGTTGCCGGAGCCGCCGAGCAAACCGCCCAGGCCACCGGACGACTTGCCCTGTGAACCGCCAGCCTTGTTCTGCAACATTTCCTGGCCGGACTTGAGAAGCTGATCGAGCAATCCACGGGTGTTCATTTGTTGCCTCCAGATGTTCGGGTCAACGTAAGGCCCCCAGCCTAGATCGAAAGTGCCCGACGCCGTTGGCGAGATTGCTTCCAGATGTTGCCTAGCGCCGCCAGCGGTGCACGTTCCTTCCCTTCTAAAAAAACGATATACACTTCAGTACATCGATAAATCCGCCCACCGGTACGCGCCCATGATGACTCTGCGTCAGATCCGCCATTTCATCGCCGTGGCCGAAACCGGCTCCATCTCCGCCGCGGCGCAAACGGCGTTCATTTCCCAGTCCACCTTGACCCTGGCCATCCAGCAACTGGAGCAAGACATCGCCGTCAGCCTGTTCAACCGCCACGCCAAGGGCATGACCCTGACCCACCAGGGCCATCAATTCCTGCGCCAGGCCCACCT
The DNA here is from genome assembly GCF_023701885.1 of Pseudomonas sp. CG7. Taxonomy (NCBI): domain Bacteria; kingdom Pseudomonadati; phylum Pseudomonadota; class Gammaproteobacteria; order Pseudomonadales; family Pseudomonadaceae; genus Pseudomonas; species Pseudomonas sp. CG7. The sequence continues at coordinate 41,280 of NZ_JABAEE010000032.1, forward strand.
GATCCTGGCCACGGTCGACAACGCCAAGCGCAGCCTGCAACAAAGCACCGACCAGGTGGCTGGCCAAGTCACCATTGGCGTCACCAGCCTGGTCGCCGGTTATTACCTGGCGGACTTGCTGACCCGCTTCCAGCGCGCCTACCCCAACGTGGAGATCCGCGTGATGGAGGACGAGCGGCCGTACATCGAACATTTGCTGGTCAGCGGCGAAATCGACGTCGGGGTGCTGATCCTGTCCAACCTGGAGGATCGCCACGCCCTGCAGACCGAAGTCCTGACGCATTCGCCGCACCGTTTGTGGCTACCGGCGCAGCATCCCTTGCTGGAGCACGACAGCATCCACCTGGCCGATGTGGCCCGCGAGCCGCTGATCCAACTGAACGTCGACGAAATGGACCGCAACGCCCAGCGCCTGTGGCGCGGCGCCGGCCTGCAACCCCGGGTCACCCTGCGCACCGCCTCGACCGAAGCAGTGCGCAGCCTGGTGGCCGCGGGGCTGGGCGTATCGATCCAGCCGGACATGACCTACCGCCCCTGGTCGCTGGAAGGCGACATCATCGAAGCGCGACCGATTGCCGACCTCAACCAGACCCTCGACGTCGGCCTGGCCTGGCGCCGGGGCACGGCGCGACCGGCGTCGGTCGACCCGTTCCTGGCGGTGGCCCGGGAACAGCCTCATGGCGGACGCAAGCCATCTATTTAATCGAATGCAGCCTTGAGTATTTCGAATTTGTCGGGCATGAGGCCGGGCACTAGTCTTGCTGCATCGCCACAATCCATTGTGGGAGAACAATCCATTGTGGGAGCAAGCTTGCTCGCGATAGCGGCGTGACAGGCGACATCGATTCGACTGATACACCGCCCTCGCGAGCAAGCTCGCTCCCACAGGTTCTTTGTTTCAACTGAGACCTATAAAAATGGCTGGCACGCAAACCCCGTTGTGCACCGCGTTGCTGATCGACGGGGAACTCGTTCCCGGTGAAGGCGTTGTCGAGCCGATCCTCAACCCGGCCACCGGCGAAGTCGTGGCTCACATCGCCGAGGCCAGTACCGAGCAGGTGGAAGCCGCGATCCTCGCTGCCCACTGCGCCTTCGACGGCTGGTCCCGCACCACGCCGCAACAACGCTCGAACCTGCTGCTGGACATCGCCAGCGCCATCGAACAGAACGCCGATGAGCTGGCCCGCCTCGAAGCCCTGAACTGCGGCAAGCCGCTGCACCTGGCGCGCCAGGATGACCTGAGCGCCACGGTGGATGTCTTTCGTTTCTTCGCCGGCGCCGTGCGCTGCCAGACCGGCCAGCTCAGTGGCGAATACCTGCCCGGCTATACCAGCATGGTGCGCCGCGACCCGATCGGCGTCGTGGCGTCCATCGCGCCGTGGAACTACCCGATCATGATGGCCGCCTGGAAAATCGCCCCGGCCCTGGCCGCCGGCAACACGTTGGTGTTCAAGCCATCGGAGCACACGCCGTTGTCGATCCTGGCCTTGGCGCCGATGCTGGCCCGGCTCCTGCCGCGGGGCGTGATCAATATCCTCTGCGGCGGTGGCGAAGGGGGGGGCAGCCATCTGGTCAGCCATCCGAAGGTGCGCATGGTTTCGCTGACGGGCGATATCGTCACCGGGCAGAAAATCCTCCAGGCGGCGGCAAAAACCCTCAAGCGCACACACCTGGAACTGGGCGGCAAGGCGCCAGTGATCGTGTGCGACGACGCCGACATCCAGGCGGTGGTCGAAGGCGTGCGCACCTACGGCTATTACAACGCCGGGCAGGATTGCACGGCAGCGTGCCGGATCTACGCCCAGGGCGGAATTCACGACCGGCTGGTGGCCGAGCTCGGCGCGGCGGTCAGCAGCTTGCGCTTTGCCGGCAAGCGCGACGCCGACAATGAGATTGGCCCGCTGATCAGTACCCGCCAGCGCGACCGCGTGGCCAGTTTTGTCGAGCGCGCCCTCGGCCAGCCGCACATCGAGCGCATCACCGGTGCGGCGGTGCATTCCGGTGCTGGCTTCTATTATCAACCCACCCTGCTGGCCGGCTGCAAGCAAAGCGATGAAATCGTCCAGCGCGAGGTGTTCGGCCCGGTCGTCACCGTGACCCGCTTCGACGAACTCAGCCAGGCGGTGGAATGGGCCAATGATTCGGAATACGGCCTGGCGTCCTCGGTATGGACCCAGAACCTGGACAAGGCCATGCAGGTGGCGGCGCGCTTGCAATACGGCTGCACCTGGATCAACAGCCATTTCATGCTGGGCAGCGAAATGCCCCACGGCGGCCTGAAACGTTCCGGCTACGGTAAGGACCTGTCCAGCGATTCGCTCCAGGACTACAGCGTGGTGCGCCACATCATGGCCCGCCACGGCCAGCATCTATAGATAACAGCACTACTCTAATAACAGGCCAGCCATGGCGTTTCACCTGTTCGAACACTGCCCCGACCATAATTAAAGCAAGAGGGATTTCCATGTACGCGCACAAGACCGCATTGCTCAGTGCACTCACCACGGCGCTGCTGACCAGCGTCAGTCTCCAGGCCGCCGAGCCGCTCAAGGCCGTCGGTGCCGGCGAGGGCCAACTGGATATCGTCGCCTGGCCGGGTTACATCGAACGCGGCGAAAGCGACAAGGCCTACGACTGGGTCACGGGGTTCGAGAAGGAAACCGGCTGCAAGGTCAATGTGAAAACCGCCGCCACGTCCGATGAAATGGTCAGCCTGATGACCAAGGGCGGCTACGACCTGGTCACCGCCTCGGGCGACGCCTCGTTGCGGCTGATTGCCGGCAAGCGCGTGCAGCCGATCAACACCGCGCTGATCGCCAACTGGAAAAACCTCGACCCGCGCCTGAAAGATGCGCCGTGGTACGTGGTCAACCAGCAGACCTACGGCACCCCGTACCAATGGGGTCCCAATGTGCTGATGTACAACACCGACGTGTTCAAGCAAGCGCCCACCAGTTGGAGCGTACTGTTCAATGCCCAGGAGTTGCCCGACGGCAAGCCGAACAAAGGGCGCGTGCAAGCCTACGATGGCCCGATCTACATCGCCGACGCGGCGTTGTACCTCAAGACCGCCAAGCCTGAACTGGGCATCAAGGACCCGTACCAACTCGACGAAGCCCAGTACAAGGCCGTGCTGGAACTGCTTCGGGCCCAGCAGCCGTTGATCCACCGCTACTGGCACGACACCACGGTGCAGATGAGCGATTTCAAGAACGAAGGCGTGGTGGCGTCCGGCGCCTGGCCCTATCAGGTCAACGGCCTGATGAACGAGAAGCAACCCATCGCCTCGACCATTCCGAAAGAAGGCGCCACTGGCTGGGCCGACACGACGATGCTCCACGCCGAGGCCAAGCACCCCAACTGCGCGTACAAGTGGATGGACTGGTCACTGCAACCGAAAGTCCAGGGTGACGTGGCCGCGTGGTTCGGCTCCTTGCCAGCGGTGCCGGCGGCGTGCAAGGGCAGCGAGCTGCTGGGCGCCGAAGGCTGCAAGACCAACGGCTTCGATCAATTCGACAAGATCGCCTTCTGGAAAACCCCACAGGCCGAGGGCGGCAAGTTCGTGCCGTACAGCCGCTGGACCCAGGATTACATTGCGATCATGGGTGGGCGTTAACCCCCAGCACATAAATGGGAGCGGCCCCTGTGGCGAGGGAGCTTGCTCCCGCTGGTGTGTAGGAGCTGGCGAAGCCTGCGATCTTTTGATCTTGATCTTTCGCTCTCGATTCAATGGGTAGTGGAAAGATCGCAGCCTCGTTGCACTCGACAGCTCCTACCGTCGCCACCCAGCGGGAGCAAGCTCCCTCGCCACGGGATCGCCTGCCAATCGTTGAGATTTCATACCCGCCCCGCTTTCTGGAGCCCCGCACCATGACGCTTGCAGTCCAATTCACCCAGGTATCCCGGCAGTTCGGCGATGTAAAGGCCGTTGACCGGGTCTCCATTGACATCCAGGACGGCGAGTTCTTTTCCATGCTGGGCCCGTCCGGCTCGGGCAAGACCACCTGCCTGCGGCTGATCGCCGGGTTCGAACAACCCACTGCCGGCTCGATCCGCATCCATGGCGAAGAAGCCACGGGGCTTGCGCCGTATCAGCGGGACGTCAACACGGTGTTCCAGGATTACGCCCTCTTCCCCCACATGAACGTGCGCGACAACGTTGCCTACGGCTTAAAGGTCAAAGGCGTCGCCAAGGCCGAGCGCATCCAGCGCGCCAACGAGGCCCTGGAGATGGTCGCCCTGGGCGGCTACGGCGAACGCAAGCCGGTGCAGCTCTCCGGCGGCCAGCGCCAACGGGTGGCCCTGGCCCGTGCGCTGGTCAATCGCCCGCGGGTGTTGTTGCTCGATGAGCCCTTGGGCGCCCTGGACCTGAAGCTGCGTGAACAGATGCAGGGCGAGTTGAAGAAGCTGCAACGCCAGTTGGGCATCACCTTCATTTTCGTCACCCACGACCAGACCGAAGCGCTGTCGATGTCCGACCGCGTGGCAGTGTTCAACAAAGGCCGCATCGAACAAGTCGATACGCCGCGCAACCTGTACATGAAACCGGCGACCACCTTCGTCGCTGAATTCGTCGGCACCTCCAACGTGATTCGTGGCGAATTGGCACGGGAACTGAGCGGTTATCCACAGCCGTTCTCGATCCGTCCGGAACACCTGCGTTTCGCCGAGGGCCCGTTGGCCAGCGGTGAGGTCGAAGTCCACGGCCTGCTGCACGACATCCAGTACCAGGGCAGCGCCACACGCTATGAGCTGAAACTTGCCAACGGCCAGACCCTGAACCTCAGCCAGGCCAACACCCAGTGGCAGGACAACGCCGCCCCGCACCAGGCCGGCCAACAGCTGAGCGTTCGCTGGGCCCGTGAGGCGATGGTCACGCTGCACGACGCCGTCAGTGGCGAGGTGTGAGATGAACACGCTGGCCATCACCCCAACGCCTGCGCCCGGTTCGCCGCTGCGGCGTTTTTCCAACCTGCTGTACCGACGGCCCAACCTGTACCTGTCGCTGTTGCTGGTGCCGCCGCTGCTGTGGTTCGGCGCGATCTACCTTGGCTCGCTGCTGACCTTGCTGTGGCAGGGTTTCTACACCTTCGATGACTTCACCATGGCGGTGACGCCGGACCTGACCCTGGCGAACTTCACGGCGCTGTTCCAGCCGTCGAATTTCGACATCATCTGGCGCACCCTGAGCATGGCCATTGCGGTGTCCATCGCCAGCGCCATCGTCGCGTTCCCGATCGCTTACTACATGGCGCGCTACACCCGCGGCAAGACCAAGGCGTTTTTCTACATCGCGGTGATGCTGCCCATGTGGGCCAGCTACATCGTCAAGGCCTATGCCTGGACGCTGCTGCTGGCCAAGGGCGGCGTGGCGCAGTGGTTCGTCCAGCACCTGGGCCTGGGGCCGGTGTTGCAGTTCGTGCTGGGGATCCCGGGCGTGGGCGGCAGCACCTTGTCCACCTCCCACCTGGGGCGTTTCCTGGTGTTCGTCTACATCTGGCTGCCGTTCATGATCCTGCCGATCCAGGCGTCCCTGGAGCGTCTGCCACCGTCGCTGCTGCAGGCCTCGGCGGACTTGGGCGCCAGGCCGCGCCAGACGTTCATGCAAGTGATCCTGCCACTGTCGATCCCCGGCATTGCCGCCGGCTCGATCTTCACGTTCTCGCTGACCCTGGGGGACTTCATCGTGCCGCAACTGGTAGGCCCACCGGGCTACTTCGTCGGCAGCATGGTCTACGCCCAGCAAGGCGCCATCGGCAACATGCCCATGGCCGCGGCGTTCACCCTGGTACCCATCGTGCTGATCGCGATCTATCTATCCGTCGTCAAGCGACTGGGGGCTTTCGATGCACTCTGACTCTCAAGACCGAGCCTCGTGGGGCTTGCGCATCGCGGCGTGGGGCGGATTGGTGTTCCTGCACTTTCCGATCCTGATCATCTTCCTCTACGCCTTCAACACTGAGGATGCGGCGTTCAGCTTTCCGCCCAAGGGCCTGACCCTGAAGTGGTTCAGCGTCGCCTTCTCACGCCCGGACGTGCTGGAGGCGATCAAGCTGTCGTTGCAGATCGCGGCCATCGCCACGCTGATCGCCATGGTGCTGGGCACCCTGGCCTCGGCGGCGCTGTACCGCCGCGATTTCTTCGGCAAACAGGGCATTTCGCTGATGCTGATCCTGCCAATTGCCTTGCCGGGGATCATCACCGGCATAGCACTGCTGGCGACCTTCAAGACCCTGGGCATCGAACCGGGGATGTTCACCATCGTCGTCGGCCATGCAACCTTCTGCGTGGTGATCGTCTACAACAACGTCATCGCCCGCCTGCGCCGTACTTCCCACAGCCTGATCGAGGCCTCGATGGACCTGGGCGCCGACGGCTGGCAGACCTTTCGCTACATCATCTTGCCTAATCTGGGATCGGCCCTGCTGGCCGGTGGGATGCTGGCGTTTGCGCTGTCGTTCGACGAGATCATCGTCACCACCTTCACCGCCGGCCACGAACGCACCCTACCGCTGTGGCTGCTCAACCAGCTCAGTCGCCCACGCGACGTGCCGGTGACCAACGTGGTGGCGATGCTGGTGATGATGGTCACGATGCTGCCGATACTGGGCGCGTATTACCTGACCCGTGGGGGTGAGAGCGTGGCGGGGAGTGGCGGGAAATAATCAACGGTGATCGCTCACTGCAGGAACCGCAATCCTGTGGGAGCGAGCTTGCTCGCGATGGCGGTGTGTCTGAAACGGTGATGTTGAATGTGTCGGCCTCATCGCGAGCGAGCTCGCTCCCACAGGGGATTTTGGAAACCTTCAAGAGGACATGGACATGCAAACCAAACTGCTGATCAACGGCCATCTGGTGAACGGCGAAGGCCCTGGCCAGGCGGTGTTCAACCCGGCGCTGGGCCGGGTGCTGGTGGAAATCAATGAAGCCAGCGAAGCCCAGGTCGATGCCGCCGTGCGTGCCGCCGACAGCGCCTTCGAAGCCTGGTCGCAAGTGCCGCCAAAGGACCGCTCCTTGTTGCTGCTCAAGCTGGCCGATGCCATCGAAGCCCACGGCGAGGAACTGGCGAAGCTGGAGTCGGATAACTGCGGCAAACCCTTCAGCGCCGCCCTGAACGACGAGATCCCGGCGATTGCCGACGTGTTCCGTTTCTTTGCCGGCGCCAGTCGCTGCATGAGCGGTTCGGCGGGCGGCGAATACCTGCCCGGGCACACCTCGATGATCCGTCGCGACCCGGTGGGGGTCATCGCCTCCATCGCGCCGTGGAACTACCCGCTGATGATGGTCGCCTGGAAAATCGCCCCGGCCCTGGCCGCCGGCAATACCGTGGTGCTCAAGCCGTCGGAACAGACCCCATTGACGGCGTTGCGCCTGGCGGAACTGGCGTCGGAGATTTTCCCGGCCGGCGTGCTTAACGTGATCTTCGGCCGCGGGCAAACCGTCGGCAACCCGCTGGTCACTCACCCGAAAGTGCGCATGGTGGCGCTCACCGGCTCCATCGCCACCGGCTCGAACATCATTTCCAGCACCTCCGACAGCGTCAAGCGCATGCACATGGAACTGGGCGGTAAAGCCCCGGTGATCATCTTCGACGACGCCGACATTGACGCGGCCGTGGAAGGCATCCGCACCTTCGGTTTCTACAACGCCGGCCAGGACTGCACCGCCGCCTGCCGCATCTATGCCCAGCAAGGTATCTACGACCGGTTCGTCGAGAAACTCGGCGCCGCGGTGAAGAGCATCAAATACGGCCTGCAAACCGCACCAGACACCGAGATGGGCCCACTGATCACCGCCCAGCACCGCGTCCGCGTGGCCGCTGTTGTCGAACGGGCCATCGCCCAACCGCATATCCGCCTGATCACCGGTGGCAAGGCCGTGGACGGCAACGGGTTCTTCTTCGAACCGACGGTGCTGGCCGACGCCCAGCAGGATGACGAAATTGTCCGCCGGGAAGTCTTCGGGCCGGTGGTGTCCGTCACGCCGTTCCTCGACGAAGCGCAAGTGCTGGCCTGGGCCAACGATTCGGACTACGGCCTGGCCTCATCGGTCTGGACCGCCGACATCGGCCGTGCCCATCGCCTGTCGGCACGCCTGCAATACGGCTGCACCTGGGTGAACACCCACTTCATGCTCGTCAGCGAAATGCCCCATGGCGGTCAGAAACGTTCCGGCTATGGCAAGGACATGTCCATGTATGGCCTGGAGGATTACACGGTGGTGCGGCATGTGATGTTCAAGCATTGAGCCAACGCTAATTGCGATTACACCACGACCAAGGGGACGATATTGGTCGTGGTGAAGCGCACCTCACGATGGCACCACCAACTGCACCGAAGGAAAATAACTTCGGTAACGCTTCGCATCACGTGTAAGCAAAGGAAGACGCTTGACAGCTGCATGGGCACCGATGAAAAAGTCGGCGAGCACATTATTTTTGCCACCGCCCATCTTTCGATAACGCACAAAAGCCTTCCCTGCCAAAAACAACGCTGGACGAGGTACCTCCTGCATTAGCAGCCCCATCTCTTCGACAACCTCATCCAACGCTTCGAAGGTAGAAAATGTCTGGGACAGTTCAGCATAAATAACTGGATTGATTACCAAATTGTGAATTTTGGATTGGGCACGCATCTGCTCGATGGACCAATCAGCCCAAACCGGATCATCTTCCAGCACATCGATCAAGACGTTGGTATCGACCAATATCATCAGTCTTCACCACGCAACAGGGCCATTAGATCGTCTGTGCGCCATTTGATATCCGCCCTGCCACGGACAGCTTCAAAGCGATCACCGATAGCTGCCTCGGCTGTTCCGGGCTTACCTGCCTGCAGCACTACCTCGCCCTGTGCATTGATGCTGAACTCTACCGCACAGCCAGGAATCAAGTGCAGCGCGTCGCGAATGGGTTTGGGAATGGTGACTTGTCCTTTGCTGGTCATAGTCGTCGGCACGGTATTCTCCTCAAAGTATTACTTCGCATAGAAAAGTAATACTTCACGCTCAGGCCTGCAACCGCCGCTGACGGTAGGCCGATGTGCTTGGCCTCGTTTGAAAATTCCCACTCGTTGGTAGGAAAATTGCGAGGCCATTTAAAGGCTGCAGGGTCTCTGGTCAAAACCGCGAAACACTGCGCATCGCATCCACCAGGTAACGCATGGCGATGCGGTCGTTTTCCGACAACTCCCGATAGCGCTCGACCAGTCTCAATTCTTCCAGGCTGAGCCGGCGTGTCCTGCGCGGGTGGGTCAGGCCTGGAAAGATCCCCAGCATTTCGATGATGCCCTGCATTTTTGTCATGAGTTGTCCTTCTTTACGTCGAGGTTGACCTGATAGCGCCGTCTGAAACCCGAGTTGGATCGTCCGTCACGCTAAAGAATAGGAGGATTCAAAGCGTGAAAAGAGAGTTTTAGAGTAATTAGTCAAAAAAGCAGGGAATCGGCATAAAAAAAGAAATAACTGTAAGAAAATTTAACCATGCCACGCTTTCCTGTCTCTCCAAGCCTGTATTTCCCCTATGATTTTGCGCCTCGGTGAACCGATCCAGCTCTCAGGCATCTGTTCTAACGTTCGTCGCGTTTGGCCAAAGGCATGTCCGAACTCCTTTATCAGTCGCTGTGGCCAGGATCGGCTCGGGGCTGTTTCGAGAAAGGTTGTATTTATGCACCGCAGGAATCTGCTCAAGGCCTCCATGGCCTTCGCCGCCTACACCGGGCTATCGGCCTCCGGGCTCATGGCCGCACGCGCCTGGGCCGCCGAACAGACTGCCGACGGCGAAGCCCGTCCCTTCGATTTCAACGGTTTGAAGGAACAGGCCAAGCGGCTGGCCGAGAGCCGCTACGTCGACACCAAGCAAGTCCTGCCACCGACCCTGGCCCAGATGTCGCCACTGCAGTTCAACGCCATCCAGTACGACGCCAACCATTCGTTATGGAATGATCTGGACGGGCGGCAACTGGATGCACAGTTCTTCCACGTGGGCATGGGCTTCAAGCAGCCGGTGCGCATGTACAGTGTCGACCCGAAGACACGTATGGCCCGTGAGGTGCACTTCCGTCCGGAGCTGTTCAACTATGAGAAAACCACGGTCAACACCTCGCAACTGACAGGTGACCTGGGCTTCGCCGGCTTTCGCGTCTTCAAGGCGCCGGAGCTGGATCGGCACGACATCGTTTCGTTCCTGGGGGCCAGCTATTTCCGCGCGGTGGATGCCAGCGGCCAGTACGGGCTGTCGGCTCGTGGCCTGGCCATCGACACCTACGCCAAGAAGCGCGAGGAATTCCCGGACTTCACCAAGTTCTGGTTCGAAACCCCGGACAAGAACAGCACCCGCTTCGTGGTCTACGCCCTGCTCGACTCCCCCAGTGCCACCGGTGCCTATCGGTTCGACATCGATTGCCAGCCGACCCGGGTGGTGATGGAGATCGACGCGCACGTCAACGCCCGTACCGCCATCGAGCAACTGGGTATCGCCCCCATGACCAGCATGTTCAGCTGCGGCACCGTCGCGCGGCGCATGTGCGACACCATTCACCCGCAAATCCACGACTCCGACCGTCTGGCCATGTGGCGCGGCAACGGCGAGTGGGTCTGCCGTCCGTTGCACAACCCCGCCACCCTGCAATTCAATGCGTTCGCCGACAAGGACCCAAAAGGCTTCGGCCTGGTGCAGACCGATCACGACTTTGCCAGCTACCAGGACACCGTGGACTGGTACAGCAAGCGTCCGAGCCTGTGGGTCGAACCGACGACGGCCTGGGGCGAAGGCTCGGTAGACCTGCTGGAGATTCCGACTACCGGCGAAACCCTGGACAACATCGTCGCGTTCTGGACGCCGAAAAAACCGGTGGCCGCCGGTGACTCGCTGAACTATGGCTACAAGCTCTACTGGAGCGCCCTGCCGCCGGTCAGCACCGACCTGGCCCATGTCGACGCCACCCGTTCAGGCATGGGCGGCTTCATCGAAGGTTGGGCACCGGGCGAGCATTACCCGACCGTCTGGGCACGCCGTTTCGCCGTGGACTTCAGCGGCGGTGGCCTCGACCAACTGCCGCCGGGCACCGGCATCGAACCGGTGGTGACCTGCTCCCACGGCGAAGTGAAGGACTTCAACGTGTTGGTGCTGGATGCGATCAAGGGCTATCGCATCACCTTCGATTGGTACCCGACCGACGACCGTGTGGACCCGGTGCAGATGCGCCTGTTCATTCGCACCAAGGACCGGACCTTGAGCGAGACCTGGTTGTACCAGTACTTCCCGCCGGCGCCGGATAAGCGCAAGTACCCCTGATAGGAATCGGTTGTCTGGGCTGGCCCTATCGCGAGCAAGCTCGCTCCCACAGTGGATTGGTGTTGTTCACATAACCTGTAATCCACACCCAACCCTGTGGGAGCGAGCTTGCTCGCGATGAGGCCGGTACCGCCATCAAATAATCCAGCTAGACAAACAAAAGCCCCGGCCAATCGACCGGGGCTTTCTGTTTTATCAGGCCCTCAGTCCCGCAAATCCGACTCATGAATCGGCTGGTCCCGATGGGTGGCCCGCTGGTATTGCGCCGGCCACGTGGCCTTGCGGCCGCCCAGGTCATCATCGGCATGGAGGGCCCAGTAAGGATCGCGCAACAATTCCCGGGCCAGGAAAATGATGTCGGCCTGGCAAGTGCGCAGGATGTGCTCGGCCTGGGCCGGTTCGGTGATCATGCCGACGGTGCCGGTGGCGATTTCCGACTCCTTGCGCACCCGCTCGGCAAAACGTGTCTGGTAACCCGGGCCGGTGGGAATTTCCGCATTGGCGGCCGTGCCGCCCGATGACACATCGATCAGGTCCACACCCAGCGCCCTGAAGCGCCGCGCCAGCTCCACGGTCTCATCCGGGTTCCAACCGTCCTCGACCCAATCGGTGGCGGAGACGCGGACGAAGACCGGCAGTTCTTCAGGCCATACCGCCCGGATCGCTTCGGTGACTTGCAGCACCAGCCGGATACGGTTTTCGAACGAGCCGCCGTATTGATCGCGCCGCTGATTGCTCAACGGCGACAGGAATTGATGCAGCAGGTAGCCATGGGCCGCGTGGACCTCGACCACCTTGAAGCCGGCCGTGAGGGCGCGCTTGGCCGCCTCCACGAAGGCCTGGATCAGATCGGCGATCTGCCCTTCGTCCAACTGCACCGGCTGGGTGTGGTGCGGAGCGAAGGCAATCGGCGACGGGCCGACCGGCACCCAGCCGCCGTCCGCCGGTTTGACGCTGCCGTGCTTGCCCAGCCAGGGTCGCCAGGTGCTGGCCTTGCGTCCGGCATGGGCCAGTTGGATGCCCGGCACGGCGCCTTGGGCGGTGATGAACCGGGTGATGCGTTGCAGGGGTTCGATCTGTTCATCGTTCCACAGCCCCAGGTCCTGGGCGGTGATGCGACCGTCGGCGGTCACGGCGGTGGCTTCGGTGAACACCAGGCCGGCACCGCCCACGGCGCGGCTGCCCAAGTGCACCAGGTGCCAATCGTTGGCCAGGCCATCGGTGCTCGAATACTGGCACATCGGCGATACCGCGATGCGATTGGGCAGGGTCAATTGGCGAAGGGTATAGGGTTCCAGCAGCAGACTCATGGGGCACCTCTCGAATCAGTGGGCAGGCTCCAGGGTTCTGTTTGAACAGTCGACGAGTGACAAAAGGTACAACACCCGCCCCCGCGGGCAAAAAATTCGACAAGACGTCACAAGGGCTATCAAGCAGTGCTTAGAGCCTAGTCGACAACCCGCGAGGACGGAGGGTTCAGAACTTAAAAACCGACGGTGTGACGCAACGCCGTTCGCTCAAGGCTGCTTGCATCTCGTGGCGAGGGAGCTTGCTCCCGCTGGGCTGCGAAGCGGCCCCCTGAATTCCAGCCATCACATTGCAAGGGGACGCTGTCGCGTCCAGCGGGAGCAAGCTCCCTCGCCACAAAGGCTGATCGGCGTATCGCCTACCGCGGCTCGATATGGGCAATCATCAACTGCACCGTTTCCTGGCCGCGGAACTCGTTGAGGTCGAGCTTGTAGGCCAGCTCCACCCAGCGCACGGTAGGGTTGGGCCAGATCTCGCGGTCGATGCCGAAGGCAATGCCGTCGAGCTTCACCGAGCCGCACTCGCTCTTGAGGATGACCTTCAGGTGCCGTTCGCCCACCACGCGTTGCTCGACCAACTGGAACACGCCATGGAACATCGGCTCCGGGAAATGCTGGCCCCAGGGACCGGCATGGCGCAGCGCCCGGGCCAGTTCCAGATGGAACTCCTCCACCGCCAGGGCGCCCTCCGACAACAGCCGGCCGGTCAGGTCTTCTTCGCGCAATTGCCGGCGCACTTCCGCGTCGAACGCTTCGGCGAACAATGGAAAATTCGCTTCCGGCAGCGTCAGCCCCGCCGCCATGGCGTGACCGCCATACTTGCTGATCAGGGTCGGATGCTGCGCCGCCACCACGCTCAGCGCATCGCGAATGTGAAAGCCCGGCACCGAGCGACCTGAGCCCTTGAGCAAGCCGTCCCCGGCGTCGGCAAAGGCGATGGTCGGCCGGAAATAACGTTCTTTCATCCGCGAAGCGAGGATGCCGATCACCCCTTGGTGCCACTGCGGATCGAACAGGCACAAGCCGAATGGCATCGACTCCACCGGCAGGTCCTTGAGCTGGGCCAGGGCTTCACGCTGCATGCCTTGCTCGATGGATTTGCGGTCCTGGTTCATGCCGTCCAGTTGCGCCGCCATTTCCCGCGCCAGGGCCGGGTCGTCGGTGAGCAGGCATTCGATGCCCAGGCTCATGTCGTCCAGGCGCCCGGCCGCATTCAGACGCGGCCCGAGGATAAATCCGAGGTCAGTGGAAGTAATCCGCGCTGCGTCGCGCTTGGCCACTTCCAGGATCGCCTTGATGCCGGGCCGGGCGCGTCCGGCGCGAATCCGTTCCAGGCCCTGGTGCACGAGGATCCGGTTATTCGCGTCCAGCGGTACCACGTCGGCCACGCTGCCCAGGGCCACCAGGTCGAGCAATTCGCCAATGTTCGGCTGAGGGGTGCTGGTGTACCAGCCCAGGCTGCGCAGACGCGCCCGCAGCGCCATCAGCACATAAAAAATCACCCCGACACCGGCCAGGGCCTTGCTCGGGAACTCGCAGCCCGGCTGGTTCGGATTGACGATGGCATCGGCCGCCGGCAATTCGAGGCCCGGCAAGTGGTGATCGGTGACCAGCACCCGAAGCCCCGCCGCTTTCGCCGCCGCCACGCCTTCCACACTGGAAATGCCGTTATCCACGGTGATCAGCAATTGCGGTTCGCGGGCCAGGGCGACCTCGACGATTTCCGGGGTCAGCCCATAGCCATATTCGAAGCGATTGGGCACCAGGTAATCGACATGGGCCGCACCCAGCAGGCGCAAGCCCAACATGCCCACGGTGCTGGCGGTCGCGCCATCGGCATCGAAATCCCCGACGATCAGGATGCGCTGGCGTTGCTCCAGCGCCGTCACCAGCAGGTCCACCGCGGCGTCGATCCCCTTGAGCTGCTGGAACGGAATCAAGCGCGCCAGGCTCTTGTCCAGTTCGGCCTCGGACTGCACGCCGCGTGCTGCGTACAGGCGGGTCAACAGGGGCGGCAGGTCACCGAGGAACGGTAGGGTGTCGGGCAGTTGGCGGGGTTCTATGCGCATGGGGGGACAAAGTTTTCTCTGGAAATCATGAAGATTGTGGCAAGGAGAGCCTGGGTGGGAGCTTGCTCACGAATACGGCGGCGCATTCAACATCAATGCAAACTGATCTGCCGTCATCGCGAGCAAGCTCGCTCCCACAATGAGCTCGCTCAATGCCGGGTCAATGGCTCAACCACGTTCGCCCAGCAACCATTGCAGCTGGACTTCATGCTGGCCACGGTCGTCGGTCACGAAAATCGTTCCTTCGCTGATCATCACATCCCACTTGATCACCCGGGGCATGTCCTTGGCCAGGGTTTCGAGCACTTCCTGGGGCACGGCGGCAATGTTGACGTTCTTCAGGTTCTTCACCGCCGGGATCACCTTGCCTTCCCACACCCGCAGGCTGCCGTAGGCCAGCAGGCTGGTGCGCTCGGTCCGGCGCGAGCACCAGGTCAGGCGATCGGCATCCGGCTGACCGCCTTCGATCCAGTGCAGCACCCGGGCATCCAGGCTTTTTTCCCACAGCGCAGGCTCATCGACGTCTGACAGACCACGACCAAATGCCAGCAGCTCGTTGTACCAGAACGCGTAGGCCAGCAGGCGCACGGTCATGCGCTCTTCGGTTTCCGAAGGGTGGCGGGCGATGGTCTGCTTCACATTCTCGTCCACATTGCGGTCGAGGTCGGTGAGGTTCAGTTCAAACTTGTAGGTCGTGGACGGCTGGGCCATGAACGGGCTTCTTGATACGAGGAAAGGCGGCAAGTCTAACCGATGACGCGGGCAATCCACGAATTGCCGACCATCAACCTGCGGCGACCGGCCCTGGCCTATGATAAAACGCTCTATCCGTTCTGCTTTGTCCTACAGGATCCGTCATGTCGCTTACTGCCAAACCCCTTGCCGGCGTCAAAGTCATCGAACTCGGCACTTTGATCGCCGGGCCCTTCGCCTCGCGAATCTGCGGCGAATTCGGTGCCGACGTCATCAAGGTCGAATCCCCCGATGGCGGTGATCCGCTGCGCAAATGGCGCAAGCTGTACGAAGGCACATCCTTGTGGTGGTTCGTCCAGGCACGCAACAAGAAGTCCCTGACCTTGAACCTCAAGCACCCCGAAGGCCTGGCGATCCTGAAGAAACTGATCGGAGAAGCCGACATCCTGATCGAGAATTTTCGCCCCGGCGTGTTGGAAAAGCTCGGCCTGGGCTGGGATGTGCTGCATGCACTAAACCCGAAGCTGGTGATGGTACGGCTTTCGGGCTTCGGCCAGACCGGGCCGATGAAAGACCAGCCGGGGTTTGGCGCGGTGGGCGAATCCATGGGCGGCCTGCGCTACATCACCGGCTTCGAAGATCGCCCGCCGGTGCGTACCGGGATCTCCATCGGCGACTCCATCGCCGCCCTGTGGGGCGTGATTGGCGCATTGATGGCCCTGCGTCACCGCGAGATCAACGGCGGAACCGGGCAAGTGGTGGACGTGGCTTTGTACGAGGCGATTTTCGCCATGATGGAAAGCATGGTGCCGGAGTTCGACGTGTTCGGCTTCATCCGCGAGCGAACCGGCAACATCATGCCCGGCATCACCCCCTCGTCCATCCACACCAGCGCCGACGGCAAGCACGTGCAGATTGGCGCCAACGGCGATGCGATCTTCAAGCGCTTCATGCAGATCATCGGCCGTGACGACCTGGCCAACGACCCGCAACTGGCCAGCAATGATGGCCGTGACAGCCGGCGCGATGAGCTCTACGGCGTCATCGATCGCTGGGTCAGCGGGCTGCCGCTCGTCAGCGTTATCGACCAACTGAACCAGGCCGGGGTACCGGCCAGCCGGATCTTCAGCGCCGAAGACATGTTCAGCGACCCGCAATTCCTGCCCCGTGAATTGTTCCTGCAAGCCAAGCTGCCAGACGGCAAGGCGTTCAAGATGCCAGGGATCGTACCGAAACTCTCCGACACCCCGGGCACCTCCGAGTGGGTCGGGCCGGCATTGGGTGAACACAATGCCCAGGTGCTCGGCGAACTGGGCTACGACGCGCAGCAGATCGCCAAGCTGCGGAGTGATGGCGCCATTTGACGCACCGCAGGAGGGCAACCACTCAATCAAACTGTGGGAGCGAGCTTGCTCGCGATGGCGTCCGTTCAGTCGACTTTATGTTGGCTGGCACACCGCAATCGCGAGCAAGCTCGCTCCCACAAAAAACTCCAACGCCTGACAGAACGCGCTAAACCACAAAAGCCAGGCAAAAAGAAACCCCGAGAAGTGGGGAGACGACTCGGGGTTAAACGTAACCAATCATGGTTAGTACAACAAGCGACAAGCACCGGAGCACAATGCTTGCTCTTGCTGGTAAAAGGTCTGACTCATCAGGACGTAGGAAGGTTCCCACAAAAACCCGGTCAATTCGCCGCGACCATGACCTTGTCGCGCGCCAGATTGCGCAATGCCGCAATCACACAGGGCTCCAGGCGACCCTCGGCAATCAGCACATCGCGATGCAGGCCATCGACCACGTCGGTCAACTGACGCTTGTCGGTCAATTGGGCCTGATTGAACACTCGCTCGACCATGATGCTCCCGCTGGCATTCCTCAGCGTGACCCGGCATTCGCCCTTGGCACCGGAGGGAGTCAGCGAGACCTGATACGGGCTCAAGGCTTCATTCAGCAATAGGCTGATACTTTCCATTCGCTCACCCTTCAATAGTCCGAAACAACTGCATGTACACAGTCAATGACCGTGGGCCGCAGCAGAAAGTTCGTCAGCGCACCGAACCGATACGCCTCAACCTGTTCAACCGAGCATGCGCGTCCAATATGACAGTCAAACAACAGCCTTCTCCGGGAGCCGTCAGGGGCTGACGGCCGGCACAGCCAAGCCCCTGTCGCAACGGCGCCACCGGCGCCCGACATCGGTCCAGCCCCCCAGAATCCCGCGCAAGTGCCCATCGGCCCCATAGAACGGCACCGACCAATGATAGATTTCCCGCAATACGCCGCTGAACATCAATTGCCGGTCGACGAACCGAGACTGGCCGGTGCGCAATTGCTCCATCACTTCCCCATGCAGCAGCTCGGCGGTGGCCGGCGGGAATGATGCCGAGTCGGTGAGCCGCGTGCCCCGCAGTTTTTCGAAGCGGGTCGCGAACTGCTCTTCATAGCTTTTGTTGCACATGATCAGGCGCCCTTCCAGATCACGGATGAAAATCGGGTCGGGAATGGCATCCATCAAGGCCCGCTGGAGCATCAACTGATCCTTGAGGACCGCTTCGGCCTTGAGGCGCTGGTCGATCTGTATCTGCAGGCGACGGTTCCACAGCAGGGACAAGAGTCCAAAGACCACGACCACGGTCACACACCAGTAACCCCAACTGGATATCCGCGCCCAGATCGTAGGCGCCTGGGCTGGGGTCGTGCCGGCCATCCATTTCGAACGCAGCGCACGCATGTCCTCGGCAGGGAAAGCTTCCAGGGCCTTATTCAAGATACTCAATAGCACCGTCAAGTCCTTGCGCACCGCCAGGTAGTCCGGTTCCCACCTGCCCTCCAGGCCGCTGCCGACCTGCAACTGCCCGGCCGGATAGAGATGCATCCCGGTTTCATTTTCGATGGTGGCATAGGCTTCCCGGCTCTCTACCAGCGCACGTGCCTCGGCATAGGTCTTGGTCGTGTGCAATTTGATCGCCGGGTAATCGCGCCGGATTTCCGCTTCCAATGCATGCCGTGCCGGCAATGCCAGGACCTTCCCTTCGAGTTGCTCCAACGAATGGAGAGACGATTCCCCGTCACGGCCGACGAATACCCAGCCGAAACCGCCGAATGCGTGGCTGAAACTGAGGAAATCCCGGCGCTCTTCATTCATCGCCAGAAGGGTGGTCATGTCGGCTTCGCCGTTTCCCAGCATCGTCAGCAACTCACCGGGAGAGAACGACTCCCGATGGACAAACTCAAGGCCGGTCATGTGCGTAATGCGCTGGAGAATATCGTGGTTCAACCCATTCCACTGTCCCTGCTCATTCTTGAACAAGTACAACGGAAACTGCATCGTGGCCACGATGACCCGGGGGTTCTCCTTGACCCACTTCAACTCTTGCGCGTCCAGCACCAGCCGTTCGCCAGAGTTGAGCGGTGGCGCTTCGAAAGCCGCCAACGCCGCCGAGTTGCCTCCCTGCGTCCAGTACATCAGGGCCAGGACCATTACCCAGCCCAGGGCTGGCTTGCCTTTGATAAAAAACGACATCTGCATTTCCTTCGAGATGACTCGCCCATCCCTCCAAGGGCGAAAACCCGGCCAGTTTGGCATGCAGAAACAAGAAAGCCCGTCAGGAGACGGGCTTCAAAATGTGACAGATTCAAGCGGTCAGAGTGGCTTGCCGCGATTGCCATGCAGGCTGACAAAGGCCTGCACGGCTTTCAAGTCGTTGGGCAACACGGTGCATCGCTCATCTCGCTCAAACAAATCAGAAAGATGCGCAGGCAGTTCGAGCGCTTTTCCTACGCCAGCTTTCTCCACCGCTTCCGGGAACTTGACCGGGTGAGCCGTGCCCAGGATCACCATCGGGGTGTCCAGGCTGCGACGGCACTCACGAGCGGCCCTGACACCGATGGCCGTGTGCGGATCGAGCAACTCACCGCTCTGCTCGAACACCTCGGCGATGGTTTCGCAGGTCTGCTCATCGTCCACGGCCAGGGAGTCGAACAACTTGCGGGCTTCGGTCCAGCGCTCAGGCTCGACGCTGAAACCGCCGCCCTGCCGGAAGCTGTCCATCAGGCCGGCGATCGCCGCGCCGTTGCGACCGTGCAGGTCGAACAGCAGGCGTTCGAAGTTCGACGACACCATGATGTCCATCGAAGGCGACAGCGTGGCGTGCAGGGTTTCCTTGACGTACTGGTTGCCGCTCATGAAGCGGTGCAGGATGTCGTTGCGGTTGGTGGCGACGATCAACTGGTTGATCGGCAGCCCCATGTTGCGCGCCAGGTACCCGGCGAAGATATCGCCAAAGTTGCCGGTCGGCACCGAGAACGATACGGAACGGGCCGGACCGCCCAGCTGCAGGGCCGCATGGAAGTAATAGACGATCTGGGCCATGATCCGCGCCCAGTTGATCGAGTTCACCGCCACCAGCCGCGTTCCCTTGAGGAAGCTCTGGTCGGCGAAGCTGGCCTTGACCATTTCCTGGCAGTCATCGAAGTTGCCTTCGATGGCGATGTTGTGGATGTTATCGCCAAAAATGGTCGTCATCTGCCGACGCTGTACTTCCGAGACCCGGTTGTGCGGGTGCAGGATGAAAATGTCGACATTCTCGCAATGCTTGCAGCCTTCGATGGCCGCCGAACCGGTGTCGCCAGAGGTGGCACCGACGATCACCACGCGCTCGCCACGCTTTTGCAGCACGTAGTCCAGCAGGCGACCGAGCAGTTGCAGGGCGAAGTCCTTGAACGCCAGGGTCGGGCCGTGGAACAGCTCCATGACCCATTCGTTACCGTTGAGCTGACGCAGCGGTGCGATGGCGTTGTGGGAAAAGACGCCATAGGTCTCTTCCAGGATTTTCTTGAAATCGGCGTCCGGGATGCTGCCGGTGACAAACGGGCGCATGACCCGGAACGCCAGCTCGTGATACGGCAGGCCGGCCCAGGAAGCGATTTCTTCCTGGGTGAAACGCGGCAGGTTTTCCGGCACATAGAGACCGCCGTCCGTGGCCAGGCCAGCCAGGAGGACATCTTCGAAATTCAGGGCCGGTGCCTGGCCGCGGGTGCTGATATAGCGCATAGGGGCAAACCTTCGGTTTGAGCTGCGAGCTGTGAGCTACAAGCTGCAAGTAAAAGCGGATCTGCTTTTACTTGGAGCTTGCAGCTTGCAGCTTGTAGCTGCTTAGTTCAAATGTTCAACGCGGATACGGACCACCGGCCCAACGACACCCTGGAGCGCTTCCAGCGCCGCGATCGCGTCGTTGATGTTCTGCTCGACCACACGGTGGGTCAGCAGGATCATCGGCACCAGGCCGTCGTGTTCCTCGACTTCCTTCTGCATGATCGACTCGATGTTGATGCCGCGTTCCGAGAGGATACTCGCCACTTGGGCCAGCACGCCCGGATGGTCCTTGGCCTGGATGCGCAGGTAGTAGGAGCTTTCGCACGCCTCGATCGGAAGAATCGGGTGAGCCGACAACGAGTCTGGCTGGAAGGCCAGGTGCGGCACGCGATTTTCCGGGTCGGAGGTCATGGCGCGAACCACGTCCACCAGGTCGGCAATGACCGAAGAAGCCGTCGGTTCCATGCCCGCGCCAGCGCCGTAGAACAACGTCGAGCCAGAGGCATCGCCGTTGACCATCACCGCGTTCATCACGCCGTTGACGTTGGCGATCAGGCGGTCGGCCGGGATCAGCGTCGGGTGCACGCGCAGCTCGATGCCGCTGGCGGTGCTGCGCGCCACGCCCAGGTGTTTGATGCGATAGCCCAGGGCTTCGGCGTAGTTCACGTCCGCGGTGGTCAGCTTGGTGATGCCCTCGGTGTAGGCCTTGTCGAACTGCAACGGAATACCGAACGCAATGGACGCCAGGATCGTCAGCTTGTGCGCGGCGTCGATGCCTTCCACGTCGAACGTCGGATCAGCCTCTGCGTAGCCCAGGGCCTGGGCTTCGGCGAGCACGTCTTCGAAGGTGCGACCCTTCTCGCGCATCTCGGTGAGGATGAAGTTGCCGGTGCCGTTGATGATCCCCGCGACCCAGTTGATACGGTTGGCCGACAGGCCTTCGCGGATCGCCTTGATCACCGGGATGCCACCGGCCACGGCGGCTTCGAACGCCACGATCACACCCTTCTCGCGGGCCTTGGCGAAAATCTCATTACCGTGAACAGCGATAAGCGCCTTGTTCGCGGTGACCACATGCTTGCCATTCTCGATGGCCTTGAGTACCAACTCGCGGGCAACGGTGTAGCCGCCCACCAGCTCTATGACGATGTCGATCTCAGGGTTCGTGGCCACTTCGAACACATCGTTGGTAATCGCAATACCGGTCGTCTGGAACTGAGGCTTTGGCGTGCGCATGGCAATTTGTGCCACTTCGATCCCACGCCCGGCACGACGAGAAATTTCCTCGGCGTTGCGCTGAAGTACGTTGAAGGTGCCGCCACCGACGGTACCTAACCCACAGATGCCTACTTTGACCGGATTCACTCTTGACTCCCCATGAAACGGCCGACGCAAGGTCGGCCGTGAAATACAGCCGCGCAGCAACGCGACTCTGTGTTTAACGGCCCGACGAACGTTTTCGCCGAGCCGTGATCTTCAAAAGCGGATCGCCCATGATCATTTCGCGCCGAGGGCCAGTTTGGCCACTTGTGGCGCTGGCTGGTAGCCCGGAATTACCTGACCATCGGCCAAAACAATCGCCGGCGTACCGTTCACGCCTATTGACTGTCCGAGGGCAAACTGCTTGGAAACCGGATTCTCGCACTGGGCGGCCTTGATTTCCTTGCCGTCGACCATCTTGTCCATGGCCGCTTTCTTGTCCTTGGAGCACCAGACCGCCTGCAACTGCTCATCACCCGGCGAGCCCAGGCCCTGGCGCGGGAATGCCACATAACGCACTTCGATGCCGCGCTTGTTCAGTTCCGGCACTTCTGCGTGCAGCTTGTGGCAATACGGGCAGGTGGTGTCGGTAAACACGGTGATGTGGGACTTGGTTTCGCCGATGGCCGGATAAACCACGGTTTCAGCGACCGGAATGCCGTTGATCAACTTGGAAATGCCTTGGCGCTCGGTCAGCTCGGTGAGGTTGACCGGCTTGCCGTCCTTGAGCTCGAACAGGTTGCCCTGGACGATGTATTGGCCGTCGGCGCTGGCATAAAGCACGCGGCTGCCCTTGAGCTTGACCTCATACAGGCCGGCCATGGGACTGGCCGAAATGGTGTCGATCGGCACGTCGAGCTGAAGGTTTTCCAGGCTTTTGCGGATAGCCTTGTCGGCCGCGTCGTCGGCGATGGCAAAGGTACTGGCCAACGCAATGGCGGCGGCGGTGAACATCTGGATCAAACGCATGGGGACTCCTGAGGCGAACAAATGAGACGGGAAACGCCGACCCGCAGATTCGGGTTCCAACCGCCCACTGTGCAAACCGACAAAGCCTACCACAGAAGGCTGGCGTGACCGAATGCCGGTGACGCACGACAACACACAACGAACAGTTATCAAAATCCTGTGGCGAGGGAGCTTGCTCCCGCTCGGCTGCGCAGCAGCCGCAAATGGAACTCTCTTTTTTTGAAAGCAGTGGCATCTGTAACAGGGGCGCTTCGCGCCCAACGGGAGCAAGCTCCCTCGCCACAAAAACGGAGCACCGTTCAGCCGCGGGGATGATGCTTGGCATGCAAGTCCTGCAACCGTGCCCGAGCCACATGGGTGTAGATCTGGGTGGTGGACAAGTCGCTATGGCCAAGCAGCATCTGCACCACCCGCAGGTCGGCGCCATGGTTGAGCAGGTGTGTGGCGAAGGCATGACGCAAGGTGTGGGGCGAGAGGGATGTGTTGATCCCGGCCACCTTGGCCTGGTGCTTGATGCGGTGCCAGAAGGTCTGGCGGGTCATCTGCTCGCCGCGCAGGCTGGGGAACAGCACATCGCTGGGACGCCCACCCAGCAGTTCATGACGGGCATCGCGCATGTAACGCTCGACCCAGACGATCGCTTCCTCGCCCATTGGCACCAGGCGCTCCTTGCTGCCCTTGCCCATCACCCGCAGCACACCCTGGCGCAGGTTGACTTGCTCCAGCGTCAAGCTGATCAGCTCGGTGACACGCAGGCCACAGGCGTACAAGACTTCCAGCATGGCCCGGTCGCGCTGGCCGATGGCCTCACTGAGGTCGGGCGCAGCCCGCAACGCCTCCACATCGGCTTCCGACAGGGACTTGCGCAGCGGACGGCCCAACTGCGGCATTTCCACGCGCAAGGTCGGATCCACCGCGATGAGCTTTTCCCGCAGCAAATAGCGATAGAACCCACGCAAGCCGGAGAGAAACCGCGCAGTCGAGCGCGGTTTGTAGTTCTGCTCCAGGCGCCACGCCAAGTGATCGAGGATCAACTCCCGGCCGGCATTGATCAGTTCCAGGTTATTTTCCTGCAACCAACCGTTAAACAGTGCCAAATCGCTGCGGTAGGCACCGCGGGTGTTATCGGACAGTCCCTTCTCCAGCCACAGGGCATCGAGAAACTGGTCTATCAGCGGATGATCGATGGCAGGCATAAAGACTCTTGAAAGATGCGGGCACACACGGCATCGAAAATGGAAATGAAGCTATGCAGGGTGCTCAAAGCACAAATCGCAGGCAACAAAAAAGCAGCCCGCAGGCTGCTTTTTTTTGCATCGGAAGCTGGACTTAAGCCAGTTTTTCCTTGATGCGAGCTGCTTTACCCGACAGGTCACGCAGGTAGTACAGCTTGGCTTTACGTACGTCACCGCGACGCTTGACAGCCATGCTGTCGATTTGCGGGCTGTAGGTCTGGAAAGTACGCTCTACGCCGACACCGTTGGAGATTTTACGAACGGTGAATGCACTGTTCACGCCACGGTTACGCTTGGCGATAACGACGCCTTCGAACGCTTGCAGACGGGAACGGTCGCCTTCCTTCACTTTCACCTGAACGACAATGGTGTCGCCCGGGGCAAAGGTAGGGATTTCTTTGGTCATCTGCTCTGCTTCGAGTGCAAGGATGATTTTGTTAGTCATGCTGTGCTCCTAAGGCAAGTCGTCGGACTCACCATCGATACGTTGTTAACTATCGTCCCGCTCGCGGATGTATTCCTCGAGCAGCTTCTTCTCTTCTCCAGAAAGCGAGCGGCTTTCCAGAAGATCGGCGCGTCGTTCATAGGTCCGACCAAGGGACTGCTGTAAACGCCAACGCCGGATGTGCGCGTGGTTGCCACTTAGCAACACGTCGGGAACACGCTGATCCGCATACACCTCCGGTCGGGTGTAGTGCGGGCAATCCAGCAGACCATCCGTAAAGGAATCTTCCTCGGCGGAATCTGCATGCCCTAAAGCTCCAGGCAGCAGTCGTGTAACCGCATCGATCAGGACCATCGCCGGCAGCTCGCCGCCAGACAGTACATAGTCGCCAATCGACCACTCTTCATCGACATGAGCTTCAATGAAACGCTCGTCAATGCCTTCATAACGGCCGGCAATCAGGATCAATGCATCCGAATTCGCCAGCTCGCGTACCGCCGACTGAGTCAGCTGGCGGCCTTGGGGCGACAGGTAGATCACCTTCGCACCCTCCCCGGCTGCAGTCCTGGCCTGAACCAGCGCATCTTCCAGGGGCTTGATCTTCATCACCATGCCCGGACCACCGCCAAACGGGCGATCGTCCACAGTGTGATGTCGATCCGTGGTGTAGTCCCGCGGATTCCAACAGGTGAGCTGCAACAGCTCCTGTTTCACCGCGCGGCTGGTTATGCCGTACTCGCTGATGGCGGAAAACATCTCGGGAAACAATGTGATGACTTCAACGCGCAAATTAGCCACGTTTAGAAATCCGCATCCCATTCCACCTTCATCTCGCCTGCGGCAAGGTCGACGGCCAACACGCATTGCTCGGTATAGGGCAACAGGCGTTCGCGATCATCCAGGCTGCCGACGCAAGGCTTGACCACCATGACATCGTTCGAACCGGTCTCGAGCAGGTGATCGATTTTCCCGAGCAATTGCCCGAGGTGGTCGATGACCTTCAGACCCACCAGCTGGTACCAGTAGTACTCGCCGTCGGTCAGTTCAGGGAACAGGTTGCGCGGCACGCAGATCTCATAACCGGCCAGAAGACGTGCTTCTTCACGATCATCGAGACCCTTGAGCTTTGCGACCAGGAACTTGTCGTTCCCGCGTCCGCTGACCAGCTCCACCTGTTTCACGCTACCTTCGCGCTTGAGCGTCCAGGTTTTGTACTCCAACAGGTTCTTGATCGGATCAGTAAAGGAATACACCTTCACTTCGCCGCGAACGCCATGTACAGAATAGATCTTGCCGACAACGATCAAATCACCGGCATCTTTTGGCGTCGCGTTCATATTGCTCAGGCCGCAGCCTTAGCCGATTCCTTCAACAACTGAGCAACGCGCTCAGAAGGTTGTGCACCAACGCTCAGCCAGTAGGCTACGCGCTCTTGGTTCACGGACAGACGAACTTCCTGACCACGGGCAACAGGGTTGAAGAAACCAACCTGCTCCTTGTGGGAACCGTCACGCGGGTTGCGGCTGTCGGTTACGGTCAGGTGGTAAAACGGGCGCTTTTTGGAGCCGCCAAGGGCAAGACGGATTGTTAGCATGTGAACATCGTTCCTGTAGTCGGTGCTGCAAATCTAAATGCACAGCGGGCATAGGTGCCCGAAAGGCCGCATATTCTAAGGAATATCCGGACTTTTGCAAATGTCTTTTTCCGGCGCCTGGCGCCATGCGATCAAGATTTGCCATAGAGCCGTCATGAAAAACGGCAGGTCAGCTCCCACGTAGCGCGGGTTTGCTGGAGATCCCCGCATCCGTGCGGGGCAACGCCGACATGACAGCCGGCGCAGATTCTTTACATTTTCGGCATGCCGCCGCCGGGCAACATACCGCCCATGCCGCGCATCATCTTGGCCATCCCGCCCTTGGCGGAGAATTTCTTCATCATTTTCTGCATCTGCTTGTGTTGCTTGATCAAGCGGCCGATGTCCTGCACCTGGGTGCCGGAACCCATGGCGATACGGCGCTTGCGCGAACCGCTGATCAGCTCAGGGTCGCGGCGCTCGGCCGGGGTCATGGAGTTGATGATGGCTTCCATCTGCTTGAACTGCTTTTCAGCCGCGCCCTGGGCATTGCCCATCTGCGCCAGGTTCACGCCACCGATGTTCGGCAGTTTGTCCATGAGGCCGCCAAGGCCGCCCATGTTCTTCATTTGTTGCAGCTGGTCGCGGAAGTCTTCGAGGTCGAAGCCCTTGCCCTTCTTCAGCTTCTTGGCCAGTTTGTCGGCCTTGTCCTTGTCGAGGGTCTGCTCGGCCTGCTCGATCAGGCTGAGCACGTCGCCCATGCCGAGGATACGCGATGCGATACGCTCGGGGTGGAACGGCTCGAGCGCTTCGCTCTTCTCGCCCATACCGATGAACTTGATCGGCTTGCCAGTGATGGCACGCACCGACAGCGCGGCGCCGCCACGGGCGTCACCATCGACCTTGGTCAGGATCACGCCGGTCAGCGGCAGCGCGTCACCGAACGCCTTGGCGGTGTTGGCCGCGTCCTGGCCGGTCATGGCATCGACCACGAACAGGGTTTCCACCGGGTTGATCGCGGCATGGAGCGCCTTGATCTCGCCCATCATCTCTTCATCGATGTGCAGGCGACCGGCGGTATCGACGATGACCACGTCGATGAATTTCAGTTTGGCTTCTTTGATAGCCGCCTGGGCGATGTCCACCGGCTTCTGGCTCAGGTCGGACGGGAAGAACGTCACGCCGATGTCGTTGGCCAGGGTTTCCAGCTGCTTGATCGCCGCCGGACGGTAGATGTCCGCCGACACCACCATCACCGACTTCTTCTTGCGCTCTTTAAGGAAGCGCGCCAGCTTGCCGGCTGTCGTGGTCTTGCCCGCGCCCTGCAGGCCGGCCATCAGCACCACCGCTGGCGGTACGGCGCTGAGGTTCAGGTCTTCGTTGGCGGCGCCCATCAGGCTTTCGAGCTCGGCCTGGACGATCTTCACGAACGCCTGGCCCGGCGGCAGGCTGCGCGACACTTCGGTGCCGACGGCGCGTTCCTTGACCGAATTGACGAAGTCCTTGACCACCGGCAGGGCGACGTCGGCTTCGAGCAACGCCATGCGCACTTCGCGCAGGGTGTCTTTGATGTTGTCTTCGGTCAGTTTCGCCTTGCCGGTGACATGGCGCAGCGTCTGCGAGAGACGGTCGGTTAGGTTTTCAAACATGCGCGATCCTTTCAGGCCCAGATGAGACCGGGATAATGGCGGCCCAGACCGTGAAAAATGTGCTCGGCGAGCCTGCGGCGTGGGCAGGTCGCGGATTATAGCGAAGAAGCGTGCGGCGTACACCTTGCAGTGGTCTTTCGTGTGGAGGGGGTTCTATGCCAAACTCAGCGCCTTTCGGGCTTGCCTAACAGGATTTATGCTCCCCTTGTCACCCAGCTTGCTTGCCACCCTCGCCGCCGCTTGTCTTTATGCCGCTGCGACCCTCTATCAAGGCACACGCCTGGCCACCGGCGCCAAGGCGAACAAACGCCTGCTGGTCACGCTTGGCGTGCTGGCCGTGCTCGGCCACGCGGCCAGCCTTTATACCCACCTGATGACGCCGATCGGCCTGGGCCTGGATTTCTTCAACGCCGCCAGCCTGATCGCCGTCGCCGTGATCGCCCTGACGCTGCTGGCCTGCTCGCGCATCCCGGTGGAGAACCTGTTGGTGCTGCTGTTCCCGCTGGGGCTGGCCACGGTGCTGCTGGCGCAGTTCGCGCCGTCGGGGACCGTGCAGATCATCGACGAAGAGCCAGGCATCCTCGCCCACATCCTGCTGTCGATCCTCGCCTACGGCCTGTTCACCATCGCCGTGTTCCAGGCCTTGTTGCTGCTGGTGCAGGATCACCAGCTCAAGCACAAGCACCCGTCCGGACTGATCCGCAACTTCCCGCCGCTGCAAACCATGGAAAGCCTGTTGTTCGGCTTCCTCTGGGCCGGCTGGACCCTATTGTCCCTGTCGCTGATCTCCGGCTGGTTGTTCGTCGAGACCCTGTTCGCCCAGCACCTGGTACACAAGACCCTGCTGGCGTGCCTGGCGTGGGTCGTGTTCAGCGTGCTGCTGTGGGGCCGCAACCGCCTCGGCTGGCGTGGACACAAAGCGATTCGCTGGACCCTGGCCGGTTTCTGCCTGCTGATGCTGGCGTACTTCGGTAGCAAGCTGGTTCGTGAATACATCCTGCATATCTGACGGACGGCCCTGATGGATACGGTGCCCGTAGCGCCGTTGTTCGCCGTGCTGGTGGTGCTGATCCTCTGGTCGGCCCTGTTCACGGCCATCGAAGCCGCCCAGCAATACCTGCTGGCCCAGCGCACAGCCTCGCGCGCCAGTGACAAACCGCTGGCGGCGCTGACCTTCCCGCTGGCCAGCCTGATCCTGTGCAATACCCTTTGTCGCGCCTTGGCCGTGGTCATCGGCACGTTGCTGGCCGTTTTTACCTGGCTGGAAAACGGCCCGTGGGTCGCCTGGCTCGGCACCAGCGCCGCCCTGCTGGTGTTCGCCGACTACCTGCCGCGCACCCTGGCCAGCCGTCAGCCCGACGCGGTGCTGGCATTGGGCAACACCTTGCTGGGCATCCCGCTGAAGATCCTCTACCCGTTTGCCTGGCTGTTGAATGGCGCCAGCCAGTTGTTGCTGCGCCCCTTCGCTCGCAAGCCCGGCATGGTGCAGCAGAGCGACGACGAAATGCCCGCGCCACCGCGTAGCGAGCAGGAATCCGAGCACGGCAGCGGCCGGCTGCATCCGATTTCCGGCATCCACGCCCTGGACAACATCACCGTCAACGATATCCTCGTACCCCGTAGCGAGGTCGATGGGATCAACCTCGACGACCCCATCGGCGACATCATCGAACAGCTGCGCCTGAACCGGCGTACCCGCCTGCCGATGTTCCACAGCGACATCAACCAGGTCGAAGCGGTGCTCAACACCCGCCAGATCCGTCATTTGCTGGCGGACGCGAGCCTGACCAAGGAAGCGCTGCTGACGGCTTCCCACGAGCCTTACTTCGTGCCCGAAAGCACGCCATTGCAGCTGCAACTGTTGAATTTCCACAAGCAGCAGCGGCGCCTGGGCATGGTGGTGGACGAATACGGTGAAGTGCTGGGTATTGTCACCCTGGAAGATATCCTCGAAGAAATCGTCGGCGAATTCGAGAGCGAGCACAGCCTCGACAATCCCCACGTTCATCCCCAGCCCGACGGCCGCCTGATGATCGATGGCGCGGCATCGATCCGCGAATTGAACAGGACCCTGGGCTGGCACCTGCCTTGCGACGGCCCCAAGACCCTCAATGGGTTGGTGACCGAAGCCTTGGAAACCAATCCCGAAAGTCCGGTCTGCCTGAAGATCGGCCGTTATCGGCTGGAAATCATCGAGGCCGTGGACAACCGCGTCAGCCAGGTGCTGGCGTGGCATAACAGCTCGGTGCCTGCTGTTTCCTAAATCCCTGTCTGGACCTGATAGCCCTTGTGGCGAGGGAGCTTGCTCCCGCTGGGCTGCGCAGCAGCCCCAAAAGCAGCCCCCCAACCTGCCTGACACACCGAGTGATCAGGTTTCAGGGCCGCTTCGCAGCCCAGCGGGAGCAAGCTCCCACGCCACAAAAAGCTCGGCGCACGCCTCAATATTGTGTGCGAGCTCACTTGTTGATTCATTAGCCCCCTTCCTATACTCAACCCGCATACCGAGCCC